>JAJYXS010000186.1 GCA_021801615.1 Actinomycetes bacterium | reverse complement strand
CAATGCCTACCGGTGGCCGGCTCGAGGCGTCAGGGATGCGAGCGGTTCGACGGAACGGTGGCGATCTGGTGCGTGCCGACGGTCCTGGTCCCCGGTCGTCCATGGGCGAGCCACGGGCCCACCTTGGGCGCCACGGCGACCGCCAAGAGGATGCCGACGACCACGGCGCTCACGATCGCCCACTGCCGGATACCTGCGCCGCGGATCTGGCGCCTGGTCCGCCAGTAGAAGTCTCGCGGCGCCAGGTTCGCGACGTCGAGGAGGTGGCCGAGGACGTGGACGACCATCGCCGCGAACCAAAGGACGAAGGTGACCTTGTGGACAAGCAGCAGCTCGTTGCGCAGCGGTGTCGCGGTCACCAGCAACGTGGCGAGCCCGCTGGCGACGACGGCGAGCGTCGACACCACGACGAAGGGGCCGAGCAGCCGGAGCAACGGGGCGGGAGGGCCCTTGCGGCGGTAGGCGGGCGACCCGAGGTAGTACTTGGCGAAGCGCCAGGTCGTGCTGCCGATCTTGAGCAGGATGACGGGCACGAGGACCATCCCGATCACGACGTGGATCGTGAGCAGCGGGGTGATGCGCAGGATGGTGAGGCCCTCGATGGCCAAGAGCACGAGGAGGAGCGCTCCGAGCATGGCGGTGAGCCGGCCGTTCGCCTCCACGCCCTCGTCGTTCTCCTCGTAGAGGGGCTCGATCGGTGCGGAGGCCTCCTTCCTCCCGTGGAGCACGGCCGCCTCCCAGGCCGCGATCGGCGAGTTCGGGAAGTCACCCCGTCGAGCGTGCGCGGGCGGCCGTCTCGACGAGCTGGCGACCCATCGGTCGGCTCCGCTCGCCCGCCCGCCCGCAAGGCCGGCCTCCCGGGTGCCCGCAGAGCGGGTCACGGTCTCGAGCCCCGCCACCGTCGCCCCCCTGGTCGCCGCAGCGGCCAGAGGCCTGGTGGCTGGGGGACGCCCGGAGGAGCTCGCGATCCACCTGACGGTGCCCGATGGACCGCTCGACGGATCCCCGAGCGGCAGAGGATCCGGACGCGACCCGCGACCGGGGACCGTCGTCGCCGACTCGCCGGCTCCGTCCTGAAGGCCGCCGCGCGGGCCGTGCGCTGGTCGGGTGCGGCTCGCCGATCCCACACGAGCGCCCGCGGGAGGCGGACCCCCGAGGGCGTGCCGGGCAGACCCGTTCCCACCCCGTGCCCCCTCCGCGTGCAAGGTGCCCTGGACGTAGCTGCGGTACCGGTGGTACACGCCGAACGCGACGGCCGCGAGGAGCAGGGCGGCGAGCACGTAGCCGGCGTCCCCGAACCCCGAGGCGATGGAGTGCCAGCGCGTGCCCACCCCGTAGCCGATGCCGGCCCAGGCGCCGTCCCAGAGCAGCGACCCCGCAGCGGTGAGGACCCCGAAGCGCACGGCCGGCACCTCGGCGATGCCGGCGGGGAGCGCGACGAAATTCCGGATGACCGGGAGCAGGCGGCTGCCGAAGACGCCGAAGCGCTGGTGGCGGTCGTACCACGCCTCGGCCCGATCGAGGTCGTGGTGGCTGATGAGCACGTAGCGGCCGAACCGGTCGACCACCGCCCGACCTGCGTAGCGGCCCAGCACCCATGCGATGTACGCGCCGACCAGCTCACCGAGGACCCCCGCCACGACGACGGCCGCCAGGTTCAGCTTCCCCTGGGCGGCGAGCGCCCCGGCGAAGCCCATGGTGAGCTCCGAGGAGGTGGGCACGCAGCACGACTGGAGCACGCACAGGACGAACACCGCGCCGTAGCCGGCGGTCGAGACGAAGTTCGTGAAGGTCAGCAGGCCGAGCAGGTGCACGCGCGAAGAGCTCCTCCGAGCCGGTGGGGACGCCCATAGTATGGAGCCGCGGACAGCCCCAGCCGTCACTCCCAGGCTGCGCGATCGATGCTGACGTGCAGATGAAGATCTGCGCTCCCGGTCCACCTGGCCGCGTTGCGTCGCCTCGTTGCCGCCACGACGGACGGCCGGCGCGCGCTTCGCCACGGCCTCGGCCCAGCGCGCGCAGAACGACCCCGCTGCAGAGAGGAGCGCGAGTGGACGTAGAGGAGATGGCGACGTCGCTGGCTCGAAGGATGGCAGGCGGCGATCCTCGGGCTGCGGACGTGGCCGCTGCGCGAGCGGCGTTGGCCGAGCTGGGCGTCGCCGGCCTCGTCGCGCGCCTCGAGCTCGCCGAGCGCATCTTGCGGACCGGATCGGCGTTCCACCTGATCTCGCGCTTCTTCGTCGACGGCAGCGAGGAGCAGCGCTACCTGCTCGAGCTCGAAGCCGAAGGGCGCTGATGCCAGCGGCGCTCACGGCGCTGATGCCAAGGACGCCGGCTCGACGCCCGGCTCCCGAGCCGGCTCCCGAGCCCCCAGCCGGCAGCCAGCGCCACCAGTCCGGCGGCCAGGGCCCAGAACGCCACTCCTTCGTGGGGCGGGACGAACGAGAAGCGCACGACGGTTCGTCCCCGCCCGAGCAGGACCGACTGGAAGAGGACGCCGTCACGACGGACCTCGAGCGCGTGCCCGTCGCCGGTGGCCGACCACCCCGCCATCCAGAGCTCTCGCCGGACGAGGACCGCAGCGCGCCGGCAGTCCACGTTCACCGAGTCGACCTGCTGGTCGGACAGCACGCAGACCGCTCGGCGCGTCCGGCCCGACCCCGACGCCGCGCTCGAGCCCGAGGCGGGTGACGCCGGAGGCCGAGGCGACGCCTCGCTGCCCGCGGCCTGCGCAGAGTACATCGGTGCGGCACGAGGCAGCCGGTACACCTCGGCATGACGGTCGGCAAAGACGCGCCTGAGCCCCAGGGCCGAGAGGCTCGCGGCGTCCTGGGACCCCGTGTAGACGACGACGTCGCGCACCCCGATGGCCTCGTACCACCCCAAGGAGCCGGCCAGCGCGCGGACCGGGGTCTCGGTCTCGTCACGAGCGCCTCCGGCGGGGACCACGATCGTCGTGCCGTCGAAATGGTTCGGGATGGTGCTCGGATCCAGTCGGCGCACGATGAAGCGCGCGTAGCTCTTGGGCATCGGGAGGTCGTTCACGTCGGCCTCCTCCACCTGGAGGTAGCTCCCGAAGTTCGGGTTCAGCACGCCACCGAGGGTGAAGAGGCGCCCAGTGCGGCCATGCGTCTCGGCCCAGCGGACGAGCGCAGTGTCGATCTTGCCGCCCCGGGGCGCCGAGAGCTCGGGCACGACGAACATCGCGCACGCGTCCAGGACCACCAGGCCGGTGAGCACCAGGCCACGGAGCCGCCCGCGCAGGAGGAGCCCCGCAGCGCCGACGACGGCTGCGATCCCGAACCCCCACGCGAGCGACCCGAGGATCCAGGCGTGCGACTCGGACACGGACCCGACGGCTCCGAGGAGCCTGCGTCCGGCCTCGAGCGTCCAGAGCGCACAGCCCGCCGCGACCACGACCGCGGCGCCGAGGCACCACGAGGGCACGTCTGCGCGGCGCAGGTCGTCGACGGCCAAGCAGGCGAGCACCACGCAGGCGAGCTCGATCGACGGCGTCAGGTACCGGTAGACCTCCACGTGGTTCATGAGCGGGAGGACGTCGAAGAGGCGCTCGAACGGGCCGATGCCGTAGGTGCGCCCGAGCGCGACCACGACCCAGGCGGCAAGCCCGAGGCGCAGCACCCGGAGCCGCCGGCCCCACAACGCGACCACCCCGAGGACGAGGAGGGTCGTGGTGAGGTAGCCCCCGACGTCGATCCAGAAGCTGCCGAGGACCCCGGATGCCTCGGCCGGGGTGAAGCCGAAGATCGGCCCGGCGACGTAGGGGAAGAAAAGGGCACCGACCCCGGAGCCGGGCACCGAGAGCGCGTCGTAGCCTCCGGCGTGGGGTCCGAGGTAGGCAGCGGGCAGGTAGTCGCCGAAGGCGACGAGGAGCGGTGCCGCGAGGAGGGCACCCACGACGACACCTGCGACGAGCTTGCGCGCGTACCCGAGGAGCGCGCGGCGTCCGAGACCGCGTGCTCTGAGCGCGCTCCACACGACGGCGAAGATGCCGTCGAGGTAGGCGACCTCGGGAAACCCCGCGTAGACGGAGAGCGCGAGCGCCACTGCGACGAGCCCGAAGGAGCCCGCGCGTCCCTCTTCGGCCGCGACCCGAGCCCGTTCGGCGCCGAGAAGCAGAAGCGGGAGGAACGCGATCGGGTTCACCGGCGCGTGCATGAACCACGCGTACGTGCCGTTCAGCGCGAAGGCGGAGCCGCCGCCTGCCGCGATCCACCTCGAGACGCCGACGCGGGCGAGGAGCCGGTAGGTCGCCATCCCGGTGACGGCTTCGAGGAGCATGTGGAACAGGAGCTGCCCGCTGGGCAGCGCGAGCAGGAGGGTCGGTGGGAAGAGCGCCGCCGACTGCATCTCTCCCGCGAGCGGCGCGCCGACGCCCTCGTACGGGTTCCACCAGGGGATCTTGCCGTGGAGCAGGTCCAGCGCCGCCAGGTGCCCCAAGGACTGAGCGGTCGTGCCGGCGTTCGGGTCGATCGTGAAGCGGCCTGCCAGGACGCCTCCCTTGACGACGACCGCGAGGCCGCTCATCGAGATGAGCGGGTTCGGGTCGAAGGCGCCGAAGGCGTACAGCGAGCTCGCGGCGACCACCACCATCGCGACCAGCGCGTAGGGACCGAGGCGCGAGACGAGCTCCGTACCCACCCCTGAGCCGATGCGCCGGAGACCACGCCCGACGTCCCCGACCACCGCCTGGCGGAATTGCTCGGCCGCGACGCCGACGCGGCCCAGGGGGCCCGGAAGGAGCTGCGCGCCCCGCGCCGACCTCGTCTTCGCCGGGGTGGCGGAGCTCGACGTCACCTCCCCGACGACCTCGGACCGGCTCGCATCAGCTCACCTCTCCCCCTGCCACCACCTCCATTCTCGCCGGCCGCCGGCAAGCGGTCGGCGACGGCCACGTCCTCGCCACCGGGTCGGCCGCGAATCTCGCCCGCTGCAACGCGAGAGGACCTGCACGAGGCTCATCTCACGAGCAGCCGCTGGTCGAGCCGCAGCTGGGGCAGACGTAGCAGGAGCCCGAGCGCTGCATCACGTTCCCGCAGGTGTAGCAGAAGGGCGCGTCACGCTGCTGCGCCCGTGCGTCGGACGCGGCCCTGTCCGCCGTCCACGCTTGTGGCGCGCTGGGGGATGCCCGCAGCGTTGCGGGCGCCGCCCCGAGCACCGTCTCCGAGCTCGGCCCCTCGTCGACGAGACCCAGCGACGGGGTCGCGCTCTCCTCCACGCCCGGCAGCGTCGGCTGGATCCGCTCGGAGGTCGAGAGCACGCCGAGGTCGAGGCGCTCCTCGTAGGTCAGATAGTCGAGCGCGAGGCGCCGGAAGATGTAATCCACGAGGCTCGTGGCGATGCGCAGCTCGGGGTCGTCGGTGATCCCGGCCGGCTCGAACTTCATGTTCGAGTACTTGCGCACGTAGGTCGCGAGCGGCACACCGTGCTGGAGGCCGAGGCTGATCGAGATCGAGAACGCGTCCATGATCCCG
>JAJYXS010000039.1 GCA_021801615.1 Actinomycetes bacterium | reverse complement strand
CGGAGTCCAATCATGCTTCGTGGGCCCAATGTGGTATCATCGTCAAAGTAGCGATCCTCGGGATGGGATATGAGCGAAGAGCCCGTGTTGGGGGAAGATCAGGCCGGCAACAAGAGCATCGTCGACGTTCTCGCGGACGGCGCTCGATTGATCGAAGGCGTCGTCGCAGCCGCCTTCGTTCCCCGCAACAGCGTCAACAGCCCCGTCCTTTGGGCCGATCTCTTGCACGCCGACGTCGCGTCAGGGCTGAGCACCCTTGCCACCGGGCGTCTCGCGGAGGGGGGTCCCTGGGGTGAAGTCGCCTCGAGCGGATGGATCGGCTGGCTGCAGCCGATCATCGACCCGTCGACCGAGGGCGAGGCCGAGCCGGCAGGCGTCCTCGCCCTCGCGCTACGAGAGCGCGCGAGCCTGCGCGACCGTGAGATCGAGACCGTCAAGCTGTTCGCTCAGCTTTGCGCGACTACGGCGTTGTCAGGGACATCGACTACGAGCATCACAAAGCTCCTTCGTCTCCACGAGTTCGTCTCGACCATCAGCGAACGACTGATGTCGGCGACGAGCTCCGACCTGGAGACTGTGCTCAATTGGACGGTCGAACGGCTGTGCGGGTTCCTCCGGGCGAACGTGGCCTTCATCCGCCGGAACGACCATGTGAACGACGTGAGCGTTCTCATGGCGTTCTATCCC
The DNA here is from genome assembly GCA_021801615.1 of Actinomycetes bacterium. Taxonomy (GTDB): domain Bacteria; phylum Actinomycetota; class Acidimicrobiia; order Acidimicrobiales; family RAAP-2; genus JAJYVT01. Next base: position 4,837 of record JAJYXS010000039.1, on the reverse strand, counting down.
CCACGTGACATGCCGATCGAGGAAGACCCCCTCGGCATCGTGCCGTTCGACTCCGATGCGGTTTTCGCCGCCTCGAAGGACCTGAAGGTCCCCCTCGTCATGCGTGCGGCCGACGCCGACGACCGGTACCTCGAACGGGTCAAGGACGCCGGCTGGAGCGCCGAATTCACCGGTACTGGCGTCCCGCTGATCCACGGGGACACGACCGAGGGATTCCTTGGGATCATCTACCTGTCGGACTACCAGTGGTCGGAGCCGGAGGTGAACGCGCTTCGGGCGATCGCGGCGTTGCTCGTCCAGCTGCTCCACCGCGTCGACGCCGAGGAGCGACTGCGGCGCAGCGCCCTGACCGATGACCTCACGGGCCTCCCCAATCGCCGCGCGCTCCTCGAGGAGGTTGCTGCGCGCGAGCTCGCGCACAAGAGCCCCCTCGCGCTGCTCTTCATCGACCTCGACCGGTTCAAGATCATGAACGACCAGCTCGGGCACAGCGCGGGCGACCACGTGCTCAGGGTCATCGCCGACCGCATCAGGACGTCGCTGCGACCCTCGGACTTCGCGGCGCGTCTTGGAGGCGACGAGTTCGTCGTGGTGCTCGAAAGCGCAGAGGGAGAGCTCGGTGCCGTCGCGGCTGCGAACCGGCTGCTCGACCTCATCGCGCTGCCGATCGACGTCCACGGCCAGCGGGTCGCCCACACGGCCAGCGTCGGCATCGCCGTCACGCGGGACGCGAACCTGACCGCCGAGGAGCTGCTCGGCCAGGCAGACATCGCGCTGTACGCCGCGAAGTCCCAGGGCAGGAACCACCCGGTCGTCTTCGATCACGAGCTCGAGGCCAGCGTCCAGCAGCACTCGGCCATCGAGCTCCTCTTGCGGCAGGCGCTCGACGAGGACTCCCTCGGGGTGAGGTACCAGCCGGAATTCGACCTGCGGACCGGTCGGCTGCTCGCGGTCGAGGCCCTGGTGCGCTGGTTCCGCGCCGGCGAGGGCGTCGTGGAGGCCGCGCAGTTCGTGCCGATCGCCGAGGAGACCCACCTCATCGTCGACATCGACCGCTGGGTGCTGAAGGAGGCGTGCAAGCAGCTCGCCGCGTGGCGTCGCGTCCACGATCGGTCGGACCTCGTCGTGCGCGTGAACATGTCGCCGGCCCAGCTCGGCCTCGCCGGCCTCGTGCGCTCCATCACCCAGTGCCTGAGAACGTACGCGCTCCCTCCCGAGACGCTCTGTCTCGAGATCACCGAGCAGGCGGTCATCGCGGACGTCGAGCAGGCGGGGCGCGTGCTCGAGGACATCCGCTCGCTGGGGGTGAAGCTCGCGATCGACGACTTCGGAACGGGCTTCAGCTCCTTGAGGCAGCTGAAGACCCTTCCTGTCGACGTCCTCAAGATCGACCGGGCCTTCGTCGACGGCATCGCGAGCGACCAGACCGACCAGGCGATCGTGGAGGCGATCGTGCGGCTCGCGCGGGCATTCGCGCTCGATGTGGTCGGCGAGGGCATCGAGAACACCGAGGACCTCTCGACCCTCGTGCGCCTGGGCTGCCGGCGGGGGCAGGGGTTCCTGCTCGCCCGCCCGCTCCCTGCAGAGGAGATCGACGCCATCATCGTGCGAGGTGGCATCGACCTCGCGTCGCTGGTTGGTTCGAACGGCGCTGCAAGCCGCGCGCTGCTCGAGGGATCGAACGGCGCTGCCGCGCGCGCCCGCTGAGCGGCCCGGCCTGCGCCTCACGGCGGCCACGGAGCCGCTGCCTGCAGCTGAGGGCGCGCCGCAGAAGGCCTGCTGTACCGCGCTGGGCGATCAGAACAGGCGGCTTGCCAGCGCGCGGCGGTACCCCGCGGTGCGCGGGTCGTCCGGGCCGAGGGTCTCGAGCACGTCGAGGAACTCCTGGCGAGCATCCTCGTCGTCCCGCACGCGCTCGAGCAACTCGTCGAGGGTCCGGGCGACGTCGGCGCCGGCCGGCACGCCCTTGGAGGAGAGCCGAGCCTGCGCGGCGATCGTGCGCACCTCTGCGGTCTCGGGGAGGCGCCCGAGCAGCTCGAGCGCTTCCTCAGGCTCCCCGCGATCGACGAGGAGCCTGGCCAGCCCGAGGACCGCACCCGGATGGTCACGCTGGAGCTCGAGCGCCTTCCGCAGGGACGCCTCGTCTCCGGCCGCAGCGAGCTGGTCGGCCTCGCTCGGCGCCACGGGCGCGAGCCGGGCGACGAACTCGTCGACTTGGCTCTGAGGGACTGCCCCGATGAACCCATCGACCACCTTCCCGTCGCGCAGCGCGAACACCGCCGGGATGGACTGGACCCGGAAGGTCGTGGCGACCTGAGGGTTCTCGTCGACGTTCACCTTCGCGAGCTCGACCGCACCACCGGTGGCCGCGACCGCCCGTTCGAGCATCGGGCCGAGCGTGCGGCACGGCCCGCACCACGGCGCCCACAGGTCCACGACGACCGGGACCGTCATGGAGCGGTCGAGGACCTCGGTCTGGAACGTTGCGTCGGTGACGTCTGCCATCGCCACCGACGATACCGGCCCAGCGCGCCGTGCCGGCCAGCGCGCCGTGCCGGCCAGCGCGCCGTGCCGGCCAGCGCGCCGTGCCGGCCATGGCGTGGCCACGCCGGTAACGTCGTTCGGCATGGCGAGGGCAGGAGCGCAGGCCGTCCACCCGGTGCCGGTGGGCATCCACGTGGCAGGCCACGCGGGGCGCGTCGAGCGCCTCTGCACCGACGCGCCCCGGCCGGCCGAGCCCGCTGCCACTACCCTCGGTGAGTCGTGAGCGAGCTCTTCGAGGTGCACACCTCGCCGGTGCTGAGCGCGCCGGTCCTCGTGGTCGCGCTGGAAGGATGGATCGACGCCGGTCTGGGCGCCGCCAACGCCGTCGCCTCGCTCAGCGCGCACCCGCCGGCCGTGGACCTCGTGACCTTCGACAGCGACCACTTCTTGGACCTGCGCGCCCGCCGGCCCATGGTCCGCATCGTCGACGGGGTCACGACGGCTCTGGAGTGGCCGCGCACCCAGCTTCGCCACGGGCGCGATCAACGAGGAGCAGACGTGCTGTTCCTCGTCGGGCCCGAGCCGGACTACCATTGGCGGCAGTTCGTCGAGGCCGTGGTCCAGCTCGCGCTCCGCTACGGCGTCCGCCTCGTCGTCGGCCTCGGGGCGTTCCCCGCCGCGGCACCGCACACCCGGCCTGTGCGGCTCGCGGCCACCGCGCCGCCGAGCTCCGCCGAGCTGCTGGCGCAGATCGGCGTCGTGCAAGGTCAGCTCGAGGTGCCCGCCGGGGTGAGCTCGGCAATCGAGATCGCGCTCGGCGAGGCCGGGGTCCCGACGCTGAGCCTGTGGGCCCGAGTCCCCCACTACGTCTCGGCGATGCCCTTCCCCATGGCGAGCGCCGCGCTGGTCGACGGGCTCGCAGCGGTCTCGGGGCTCCAGCTCGACTCCTCGTCGCTCCGTGCCGCCGGAGACCGTGCACGCAGCCAGGTCGACGAGCTGATCGCCGGCAATCCCGAGCACGTCGCGATGGTCGCAAAGCTCGAAGAGGCGATCGACAGCTCCGAGGGCAACGCGCTCGGACTGGAGGAGGTCCCCTCCGCCGACGAGCTCGCCGCGGAGCTCGAGCGCTTCCTGCGCGGCGAGGAGCATTGAGCCGATGACGCCTCGGACCCCCGATACGGCCTGGACACCGGTCGCGCCGGCGCGAGGAGGCGAGCCGGGAGGTTCAGCCGGCGCACAGGCAACGAGGATGAAGATCGACGGCGTCATCGGGTTCGACCCTTCGGGGATCGCCGCCTCCGCACGACGCCTGGAGGAAGCCGGCTACGACGGCGCGTGGACGGCTGAGACCGGACGCGATCCGTTCCTCCCGCTCGCAATCGCCGCGGAGGCGACCGAGCGCCTGGAGCTCGCAACCGGCATCGCGGTGGCGTTCGCGCGCAATCCGATGACGCTCGCGACCGTGGCGAACGACCTCCAGCAGCTCTCGAAGGGCCGCTTCGTGCTCGGGCTCGGATCGCAGATCAAGCCGCACATCACCAAGCGGTTCTCCATGCCGTGGTCTCGCCCGGCTCCCCGGATGCGCGAGCTCGTGACCGCGATCCGTGCGATCTGGAAGACCTGGGAGACCGGTACGCGACTCGACTTCCGAGGCGAGTTCTACACCCACACCCTCATGACGCCGTTCTTCGACCCCGGACCGAACCCCTTCGGCAATCCGAAGATCGTCCTCGCCGCGGTCGGCACGCACATGGCGGAGGTCGCCGGCGAGGTGGGCGACGGTCTCATGGCCCATCCGTTCACCACCGCGCGCTACGTGCGCGAGGTGAGCCTCCCCGCGTTGGAGCGGGGTGCGGCGAAGGCCGGCAAGACGCGAAGGGACCTCGTGGTCTCGCTTCCCGGGCTCGTCGTGACCGGGTCCACCGAGGAGGAGCTCACGGCGAGCGCCAAGGCCGCGAAGACCCAGCTCGCCTTCTACGGCTCGACGCCCAGCTACCGCCCGGTCCTCGAGCTGCACGGCTGGGGGGAGCTCCAAGACGAGCTGCACGCTCGCTCGAAGCGCGGCGACTGGGACACGATGGGCGAGCTGGTCGACGACGAGGTCCTCCAGACGTTCGCCGTGGTCGCACCCCCAGGGCGCGTCGCCGACGCCGTGCTCGAACGCTGGGGCGGTCTCGTCGACCGGTTCAGCTTCTCCACGCCGATCCCCGCAGCGCAGATGGCGACGGTGATCGCCGCCTTCCACGACGTCGCAGACAGCGCGCAGGCTCGGCCGCACGGCGAGAACGGCTAGCTCCAGGCGGCGAGACGGCCCGCCGCCTGGGCGCGCCGGGGAGGCGCGGACCGACGTGCA
>JAJYXS010000184.1 GCA_021801615.1 Actinomycetes bacterium | reverse complement strand
GGAGGCTCATCGCGCCGACGAGAAGGAACGCAAGGGGGAAGCGCCGCATCGTGCCAGGCTACCTCCCGCGTCGATCGTGGCCAGCTGGGGCTCTGAGCACCCAGGCCGATCCAGGTCGAGCTAGGCCCCGGTCGCCTCTCGCAGCAGCTCGACGAACCGAGCCGTCGAGGTCTCGGCGGCGAACGTCCGCACCCTGCGTAGGCCCGCCTCGAAGAGCCGGGAGCGGAGCTCGTCGTCGGTGACGACGCGCCGGACCGCCGCCGCGAACCTGAGCGGCTCCTTCGTCCCGAGCACGAGCCCGGCGTCCCCGACGGTCTCGGGCAGCGCGCTCGCGCCGTACGCGACGACCGGGACGCCGTGGCCCATCGCCTCGACGACCGGGACGCAGAACCCCTCGTGCTCCGAGGCGCAGACGAAGACGTCCGCGGCACGGTAGTACGCCTCCAGGACCGAGGGGCCGACCGATCCGGTGAGCTCGACGGCTCCGTCGAGCCCGAGATCGTGGACGAAGCCGGTGAGCGCCGGACCGTAGCGTTCGCCGAGCGGCGACCCCACGAGCCGCAGGCGGGCGCGGGCGTCGTAGACCCGCCGGTAGACGGAGAGCATCTTCACGAGATCGTGCTGGGCTTTGTGCGGCGAGACCTTCCCGACGAAGAGGAGGTCGACGCCGCCTCGCGCCTTGTCGGCCGCGAGCCGCCTTGCCGTCGCGAGGTCCGGAGAGGGACCGGCGCGCGTCATGTCGATGAGGAGGGGCACGACCGCCGTCTTCTGGTAGCCGAGGCTTTGCAGCTCGAGCTCGTTGAAGTGCGAGTCCGCGACCGCGAGCACGGAGCGCGACGCCAATCGTTCGAGCTGGGCTCGTCCGTAGGAGGCTTCGTATGCGATCGTGGGTTCCCAGGGCGCGAGCAGACCGGCGGGCGTGATGTTGTGGTAGTTGACCAGGATCGGTGTGTCATGCGCCATGAGCACGTCGAACACCGGGCTGCCGATCGACGCCTGGTAGAGGAGGAAGCGCTCGCGTCTGCGGCGCCCGAGCATGCCAACTGGCCGGCCGACCTCGGCGACGTCCGGGGTGCAGGTTCCGTAGAAGATGTCGGACTCGATGCCTGCCGCGCGCAGCGCTCGGGTGAGGTTGACCGAGTGCACGCCGATCGCGTCGCGACTGGCGAGCGAGGGGATGACCTGGTCGACGCGCACGGGGCGTGAGTGTAGGCACGGCTCTCGCCAGAGGACGCGAGCGACGGGTCGCGGCGCACCCCTGCACGTGGGTAAGAGCGCAATTCCCGCCGCCCTTCGCGCCGAGCGGTACCATCGCGCATCGCACGCACGCTCGGCCTGGCGCCCGTTCACCGCACCGCCGTCGTCGCCGGCGCCGCACTGTGCGCGCTGCTCCCCGTGGTCTGGACGCATGCGGCGGGCGGGTCACCGCAGGCGTCCGGCCAGCGCGAGTCGAGCGCGCCCGTCGAGCGGTCCGCGAGGTCGGCCCTGCCGTCCGACGAAGTCGACGTCCGGGTCGCGATGACCGAGAACGACACATCGAGGCTCGTGGTCGCCTCGTCAGGCGCGCTGGTGGCCACCGGCACCACAGGGGTGCATGCGGTGTCGTACACCCCTGAAGGGGCGGGGGCCTGGTCCGTGGCGACCGGGACAGGATGCAGCGGCCCGTGGACCCCGGTGCAGGGCGAGACCGTCTCGACACCGGTCGTGAAGCCGGCGACCCCGGGATCTCTGCTCACGCTGTGCGCGGACGACGGCACACAGCTTCTCGTCCAGGGGACACTGAGGGGCGTCTACGACTCGGCAGGCGAGGCGCGCACGGTGAACACCCTTCCCCTCGAGGAGTACGTCGCGGACGTCGTGCCCGGCGAGTCGATCTCGGACTGGGGAAACGTCGGCACGGCCGGACCGCAGGGCCGCCCGTGGGGGTTCCAGGCGCTCGAAGCCCAGGCCGTCGCAGCCCGCTCGTACGTCCTCAGCTCCCCGGGAGGCTACGGGGGCTACGCGACAACGTGCGACCTGACCTGTCAGATCTATCGGGGGACGAAGTACCTCACCGCGAACAGCACAGCTGCCGCGCAGGACACCGCCGGGGAGGTCATGGTGATGCCGAACGGCTCGATCGCCCCCACGGCCTACTCCGCCTCGACCGGCGGGTACACCTCGAGCGGCGCGGAGGGCTCACCGTTCACACCCGTGCCCGACGCAGGCGACGGCGTGTGCCTCACAGCGAGCAATCCGGGTCTGTGCAACTCGAGCCACGACTGGACCAGGCGCGTCCCGCTCGCCACGATCTCCCAGTACTGGCCGCAGGAGGGAACCACGCCCACCGTCACGGTCTCGGCTCGCAACGGCTACGGCACATGGGGCGGGCGAGCGACCGAGGTCACGATCGCGGGCAACGGCGCGAGCCAGATCGTGGCCGCCGCCACATTCGTGAACGACCTCGGTCTTCTGTCCAGCTACTTCACGGTGAGCCAGAGCGTCGGCCAGCCTCTCGAGATCATCGGCCACGGGTGGGGCCACGGGGTCGGAATGGGACAGTGGGGGGCCTTCGGCTACGCGGTCGGCACAGACGACGGCCAGGGGAACTGGACCTGGCAGAGGATCGTCGAGCACTTCTACTCGCCCGCGACGATCCAGTCGTTGCCGGACCCGGTGCCGACGACCTTCTCCGACGCCAGGATCGGCGGCTCGACAGCCGTCGGCACCTCGGCGAGGGAGCTCGAGCACCAATTCACACCCGCAGCGAGGAAGTGCCCGGGGAGCGCGTCGACACGCCCCGTCGTGCTCGCCTCGGCCGCGGCGTACTCCGACGCGCTCGCGAGCGCCCCGCTCGCGCGCGCCCTCGGGACCGGGACCCTCCTCACCCGGCCGACACGCCTGTCCGGGGCGACCGCCGCTGCCCTTCGCGTGGAGGGCATCACGCGCGTCTATGTGGTCGGCGGGCCGCTCGTGTTGTCGACATCGGTGGTCGCCACGCTGCGCTCGACGCCCGCGCGCGCCTGTGGCGGGGGCCCTGGCTTGGGCGCCGACGTGGAGGTGGCACGCATCGACGGGCCGACTGCGTACGACACCGCCGCGCAGATCGCGCTCGAGGCGGCGAAGCTCGGCGGCATCGGCAAGCTGGACCTCTCCGGCGCGTACCGGGGGTCGAAGGGGACAGGGGGCGCCGGCCGGTACAACGCGACCGGAGGAACCGCCTCGAGCGCACCCGCCGGTCCCGGCGCGCTCTCGACTGCAATCCTGGCGGCGGGTACCGACATCCAAGACGCCGAGGCGGCCGGCGCGTTCGCCTACGCGCAGCGGCTCCCGATCCTCCTCACCTCGCCCGCCTCCCTATCGCCGCAGGTGCCTTTCGTCATCGATGCGCTCGGCATCCGACAAGTCGTCGTGATAGGCGGTCCGCTCGCCGTGCCGGACGGTCTCGTCAGCTCGCTCGAGCAGCTCGGCACCTCGGTCCTGCGCGTGGCGGGCGCCGGCGCGGCGGCGACCGCCGTCGAGCTGGCCGAGCTCGAGACCTCCCCGCCTCCTACGGGCGCGGGCTGGCGCGGCACCGGCAGCCTGACCGTCGCGCTCGGCGACGGCTACGGCGACGTGCTCGCCGGTGCGGTCGTCGCGGCCGACGGTCCGGGGTCGGCGGCGCCCGAGCCGCTCTTGTTGACCGAAGCGCCGAGCGGGGTGGGCGGCGCGCTCGCAGCGTTCCTCGAGACGGCCGGGAGGGTCGGCGTGGGGGGTGCCCGCGTCGACCGGCTGGCCGTGCTCGGAGGGCCGCTCGCCGTGACCCAGGAGGCGGTCGGCGAGATGGAGAAGGACCTCTCGGGCTGAGCGGCGCCGGCCTCTCCGGCCCTACGCGGGCCCGCGCGTGGCCTACGCGGGTCCTCCGCAGTCCGGGAGGCGAGCGGACTCGGCCGCCGCCTGGGCCACGTGCGCGAGGCTGGGGAAGCGGCGGAGCCGGCCGAAGCGCCCGAGCCTGCCGGCGTCCACGCCGTGGTCCGCCGCCTCGAGGAGCCGGCGGTCGCCTCGGCTGTTCCCGTACGCCCATATCACCGGCTGGGCGGGACCGAGGCCTCGGGCGCGGATCCATCCCATCACGCGGGCGAACTTTTCGGCGCCGCGGCAGTTCTTCCCTTCGTAACGCCCGGTGAGGAGGTCCCCGCCCACCTCGAGGCGGGTGGCGAGGGCAGCGTCCGCGCCGAGGAGCGCGGCAGCGGGTCGCACGTAGGCCTCCGGCGACGCGGAGACGACGACGACGTAGTGCCCCTGCCTGCGGTGCCATTCGAGGCGATCCCGGGTGTCGGAGCGCAGCCGTCGCCGCAGGTGCACCTCTGCGAACTGCGCACCGATGCGCTCGAGCTCCGCGGCGGGGCAGCCGGCGAGCAGCCGCACGAACAGCATCTGTTTCGCGTCATCCGCGGCGGTCCCGCCCACGATCGCCGCATGCAGGAGCCTCGGAAGCGCCCGGAGGACCGCGAGCGCGACGGGAACGAGACCGCGGACCTCGACGAGGAACGGCAGCACGCTGCCTCCGTTGGTGAGGGTGCCGTCGAAATCGAACGCGGCGACGGTCGGAGGGGAGCCGGGGTTCATCGTGGCGTCTGACCGGCGAGGTCGCGCATGTCCGATCGCGTGATCACCGTTATCGGTCCGTTCCGGGACACGAGCGCGCTCCCGTTCCATCCGGGGGATCATTCCACGTCCCGAAGGCGGGGCACTTCCACGCCGGGCGACGCAGCGCCGCGGCCTGTCGGGGTCCGGCACAGGAACGGACCGGCGCACAATCCCGACCCACATGGTCAGGATTCGCTTCGCCCTGCGCGCACGTCTAGCATGGGGCGGCAAAGGAGGCAGCGCGACAACGGCAGGCAGTCTTCACCAGCCCCCGACCCCAAGGAGGTCACATGGCGATTCGTATCGGTGACACCGCTCCGGACTTCACGGCAGAGACGACGGAGGGCACCATCCACTTCCACGAGTGGCTGGACGACAGCTGGGGGATCCTCTTCTCCCATCCGGCGGACTTCACTCCCGTGTGCACGACCGAGCTCGGCGCCTTCGCGAAGGCGAAGCCGGAGTTCGACAAGCGGAACACCAAGCTCATCGGCCTCTCGGTCGACCCGGTGGAGTCGCACAAGCGCTGGGCTTCCGACATCGAGGACACCCAGGGCAGCGCGCTCAACTTCCCGGTCATCGGCGACGAGGACCACCGGGTTGCCGATCTGTACGACATGATCCATCCCAACGCGAGCGACACGCTGACGGTGCGCTCGGTCTTCATCATCGGCCCAGACAAGAAGGTGAAGCTGACCCTCACCTATCCTGCTTCGACCGGCCGCAACGTCGACGAGATCCTTCGCGTGCTGGACTCGCTCCAGCTGACCGCGGGGTACCAGGTCGCGACGCCGGTCAACTGGAGGGACGGGGAAGACGTGATCATCGCGAACTCGGTCAGCGACGAGGAGGCGAAGACCAAGTTCCCCAAGGGCTTCAGGACCCTTCGGCCGTACCTGCGCATGACGCCGCAGCCGAACAAATAGGGGCGCGGCCCGTTCGGAGCCCTTCTACGGCGCCCACCTGGTCGCGGACGA
>JAJYXS010000107.1 GCA_021801615.1 Actinomycetes bacterium | reverse complement strand
CACGCGCGTGCTCGGGCCGCCGGGTGGTCCCCCGACGCTCGCCTATAGTGAGGCTTTCGCACGTTCCGGGACCTGTGGTGCAGCTAGGAGTGCACGCCGGCCTGTCAAGCCGGAGGTCGCGGGTTCAAATCCCGTCAGGTCCGCGCCGCCGAACATGCCCCGAGGGCTCCCTCGGCGGCCGACGGACCGTCGAGCACGGTCGGGTAGCTCAGTTGGCAGAGCGCGCGCCTGAAAAGCGCGAGGTCACCGGATCGACGCCGGTCCCGACCACCGGGCTTTCCCCGTGCCCGAAGGGCACGCAGCTGACGCCGCCGGTCGAGCCCGTCGGGACGGCCGGCTCGTCTCACGGGCCGTCGGCGAGCAACCTCGGGCCTTTCGACTCTGCCGCAGCGTGAAGCCGTGCCGGTCCAATGGACCAGGCGACCGAACGCGGCGCCGGGAGGTGGAGCGATGAGACGACGGCCCGAAACGAAGCGTCAGGTGCCGGTGCGACGGTACCGGCGAGCCTGGGGCGAGCCCGACGAGGTGACGTTCACTCGCGAGGAGATCCTCCGGGCCCGGACAGCCGCCTGAGGATCAAGTCCAAGACCCACGTCCTTTAGGCCTAAAACAAGCGAACCCCAGGCAAAGCTGCGTCGGATCGGCGCCGATCGGCGTCGAGGTCCGGGCCACCGACGGGCGGATCCCCTGGCCGGCGACTAGATTCTTCCCGATGCCGGACAGGAACGTCCTCGAGGTCAACAATCTCCGCACCGAATTCCACATGCGCACGGCCAACGTCGTCGCTGTCGACGACGTCAGCTTCCATGTCGGCGAAGGGGAATCGATCGGCATCGTGGGCGAGTCGGGATGCGGCAAGAGCACGACGGGCCTCTCGATCATGCGGCTCCTGCCGAGCAACGGCCACGTGAGCGGCGGCAATGTCGTCCTCAATGGTCGGGACATCGCGCTGCTCTCCGAGAAGGAGATGCGCCACGTCCGCGGCAACGAGGTCGCCATGATCCCCCAGGACCCCATGACCTCGCTCAACCCGACCATGACGATCGGCAAGCAGATCGCCGAGGCCGTCCGCCTCCACCGTGACGTGACGAAGCACGAAGCCCGCGATCGGGCACTGGAAGTGCTCCGTCTCGTCGAGATGCCGCGACCCGCCGAGCGGCTCGATCAGTACGCCCATGAGCTTTCCGGCGGCCTCCGTCAACGCGTCATGATCGCCATGGCCCTCGCGTGCGATCCGAAGCTCCTGATCGCGGACGAGCCGACCACGGCCCTCGACGTCACGATCCAGGCCCAGATCCTGGACCTGATCGATGGGCTGCGAGAGCGCCTGGGGATGTCCGTGATCCTCATCACCCACGACATGGGCGTGATCGCCGGCCGTACCGACCGCGTGATCGTGATGTACGCCGGCAAGGTCGTCGAGGAGGCGAGCACCGACATCCTCTTCAGCCGGATGCGCCATCCCTACACCGACGCCCTCTTGGCATCGGTCCCGAAGCTGGATCAGAAGCGAACCGAGCGCTTGGTCAGCATCCCCGGGCTCCCGCCCGACCTCTCGCAGCGGCACACGAACTGCCGCTTCCACCCGCGGTGCCAATTCGCGACCGACCGATGCCGGGAGGAGGAGCCTCCGCTCACCGAGGCGACGGACCCGGGTCTGAACGGCGGAGCGCCACACCGGTTCGCCTGCTTCCACCCCGTGAACGTCGAGCACCGGTCGGTCGCCGTGGAGGTGCGGAGCACCAGGGAAGAGGAGAGCGCCTTCCTCGCCGCCCGTGCGGCCGAGCTCGAGCAACGTCCTGAGCTGCTCGGAACCGACGAGCTCGTAAAGGAGTTCCCGGTCATGAAGGGGGGCGTGTTCCGGCGCAAGGTGGGCACCGTGAAAGCCGTGACCAAGGTCTCCTTCAGCATCAAGAAGGGTGAGGTGTACGGCCTCGTCGGCGAGTCCGGTTGCGGGAAGACGACCGTGGGCCGGCTCGTGGTCGCGCTCGAGCGCGCGAGCGCGGGCAAGATCCGCTTCGAGGGCCAGGAGGTCCAGGAACTGCGCGGGACCGCGCTCCGCCGGCTCCGGCGGGACGTCCAGCTCATGTTCCAGGACCCCTACGCCTCGCTGGACCCCCGGATGCGGGTCGGCACGATCGTCCGCGAGCCGCTCAAGGTGCAGCGGGTCGGGACGCCCGCCGAGCAGCGCAGGCGCGTCCTCGAGCTGATGGACGAGGTGGGGCTGAGCCGCACCTCGATCGACCGCTACCCTCACGAGTTCTCCGGCGGCCAGCGCCAGAGGATCGGCCTCGCCCGTGCGCTCGCGCTCGGCCCGAAGCTGATCGTCGCCGACGAACCGGTCTCCGCGCTCGACGTGTCGATCCAGGCCCAGATCCTGAACCTGATGAAGGACCTCCAGGACCGCCACGGGCTCACCCTCGTGCTGATCTCCCACGACCTCGCCGTCGTGCGCTACATGGCCGACACGATCGGAGTGATGTACCTCGGCAAGCTCGTCGAAACGGGGCCGGCCCACGAGGTCTACGACCGGCCGGCGCACCACTACACGAGCGGCCTTCTCGACGCCGTCCCCGACGCCGACCCGGCGAAGGCGAGGGTCAAGGTCCGGGCGAAGGGCGTGCGAGGCGAGCTTCCCTCCGCGGTCGACCCGCCGTCGGGCTGCCGGTTCCGCACCCGCTGCCCGCGAGCCGAGGAGAAGTGCGCTCTCGAGGAGCCGCCCTTGCTGGACTTCGGCAACGGGCACACCGCGCTCTGCCACTTCCCCCTTCAGACCCCGGTCTCCGTCAGGGTACCGGCGGCGCCGGTCACGACGACGGCGACTGTGTAGCACACTCAGCGTCGCTGGGTCCGCACCTCGAGCGCGTCACGCAGTGCATCTCCGATGAAGTTGAACGCCACGACCACGAGGATGATGAGGACGCCAGCCGGGTAGAGCTCCCACCACCAGCCGTTGCCGGCGGCGTTCACGCCGTTCGAGAGCATCGTGCCCCAGTCCGTCCCCGGGGCCGGAATGCCGAAGCCGAGGAACCCGAGCGCCGCGAGGATGAGGATCGATGTGGCGACTTGGAACGTCGCGAACACCACGATGGTCCCGACTGCGTTCGGGATGATGTGGCGTCCGATGATCCGCCCTCCCCTGCCGCCCATCGCGCGCACGGCCTGCACGTACTCACGCGTCCGGAGGGTCAGCGTCTCGCCGCGCACGAGGCGCGCAGGGACGAGCCAGCTGACGCCGGCGATGACGAAGATGAGCAGCGGCTCGGAGCTGTGGAAGATCGTCACGAGCGCGATCAGCAGGAAGAGGACCGGGATCGAGAGCACGACGTCCACGATGCGCATCATGAGCGCGTCCAGCCACCGGCCGAAGAACCCGGCGACGGCGCCGTACACGACACCGACGACCGTCGCGACGAGCGCCGAGAGCAGGCCCACGGTGAGCGAGGCCTGACCGCCGTACATGAGCCGCCCGAGGACGTCGAAGCCGGTCTGTGTGGTGCCGAGCGGGAACTTCCCTGTCGACCCCGGAGGAGCGTTCTCCGGGTTCAGCAGGGCGAGCTCCTGGTTCGTCTGGTTGGTGTGGTAGACGAGGGGTCCGACCCAGCAGAACAGGACGATGAGGACGAGGAACGCGAGGCTTACGATCGCGAGCTTGTGCTCGACGAACACCCGAAGGATCTGCCGGACGAGGCCACCAGTCGAGCGCGCCTCGCCACCCTCGGGAGGTCGCTGAGCTCCGGGAGCGCCGGCGACGCTCGGTGCCTCCGAGACCGCGGGCTGATCGGGGACGACGAGCTCGTACCCGACGCGAACAGGGGCGAGCGAGCCTGTCGCGCCCGGCCCGGGCCCAGGGGCGCTCCCCAACGGATCCGTCTCGGTCAAAACGACCCTCCGTAGCGGATCCGAGGGTCGACGATGACGTACAGGATATCGGCTGCGAGCGACCCGATGACGGTCGCCACCGTGATCACGAGCGTCGTCCCGAGCACCGTCGGGATGTCCGCGTTCTCGGCGGCCGTCACGGTCAGCAAGCCCATCCCCGGATAGTTGAAGACGGTCTCGACGATGACCGCGCCGCTCACGATCCCCGGGAGGGACAAGCCGAGCAGCGTGATGATGGGGATCAGCGCGTTGCGCAGCGCGTGCCCGTAGAGCACTCGTCGGCCGCTCGCCCCCTTGGCCCTCGCCGTTCGGATGTAGTCCTCCGCCATCGCGTCGAGCAGCGAAGAGCGCATGTAGCGACTGAACCCTGCGATCGTGAGAGCCGCAAGCGTCACCACCGGGAGGATGAAGCCCTTGGGGTCGGTCCACACTGCGAACGGCGATGCGTTCGAGGGGGGCGAGACCGGGAGCAGCTTCGCGTCGAACGAGAACCAGATGATGAGCAGCGTGGCCAAGAAGAACGACGGCATCGCATAGAGGACGAAGGCGAGCCCGGTGAGCGCGTAGTCGCTCGGCTTGTTCTTCTTCACCACCTGGATCACCCCGAGGGGGATCGCGACCACGAGAGCGAGGACCGTCGAGGTCCCGACGAGGACGAGCGTCTTCGGCAGGCGGGTCGCGATGACGTCCCACACCGGCTCGGTGAACTTGTACGAGTAGCCCAGGTGCAGGAGCGGCAGTCCGATCAGGTAGTGCCAGAACTGCACCCACAGGGGCTGTGTGAGCCCATTCGCGTGGTTGAATTCACGGATGAGCCGGGGCGTCGACTTCGGGCCCAGCACCGCCTTCGCCTCGCCACCGGGGATCAGGCGCGACAGCAGGAACACGATGATGATGACGCCGAGGACGACGACGATCGCCTGGAGGAAGCGGCGGACCAGGTAGCCGGTCATCAAACCTCAATCTAATCCGGCACGATCTTTCGCACGGTCGCGTCGCCGCTCGGCCGACCGATGCACCCGGTCACAATCAGTGGTATGCCTTCCACCTGTCGGACCCCAGCAGCGGGCCTGCCCGGTTCAGCCGGACGTCACTGCGTGAAGCCCGACCGTCGCGGCACCCTCCGACACCGGGGGCGGACCGGGCGCCCGCCGAGGGGGCAAGAACCCGGCCCGTCCCCGTCGCGCCGCGTCGAGCGCGACGCCGGTTCGGCCAGATCACGTCCAGTGGAATGTGGCCGGTGTCAGCGTGTCGAGCGGGTCCATCGGAGCGACGCCCTTCAGATGCTTGTGGACCTCGTACAGCCGGACCCCGGTGTTCTGGAAGACGTAGGGGAGGTGCTTCTCCTCCCAGTTCTCGTACTTGAACAGGTTTGTGGTCCCCGTCTCGGTCTTGACGATGAGCTGTGTGCTCGTCTTTGTCTGCCACAGGCCGGCGTTCGAGCTCGCGTGCGCCGCGAGGAGCTCTGTGCCAGAGGGGTAGATGTCCGGCGAGTACAGCCACGCGCCCCAGTCGTTCAGCTCCCACTTGCAACCCTTCGGGCACGGCGTCGCCTCGGCATAGACCGTGTTGAACGTCGCGGACGACAGGTTCAGACGGATCCCCGCCTCCGACGCGGCAGCCGCGTACGTCGTGTCCATGATCTTGAGGTTCGAGGGCTCGGTCGAGTACACGAGTGTGAACTCGAGCTTCGCACCCTTCTTGATCCCCTTCCCGCACTCGCCGACGCCGGCTCCGGGCCTCTTGCAGGTGTCCACGCCGCCGGCCACGACCTGCCCGCCATGGGAGATC
>JAJYXS010000224.1 GCA_021801615.1 Actinomycetes bacterium | reverse complement strand
ACGCCTCCGAGAAGTAGCGCCGCTCGGCGGCCATCCACTCTTCGTGGGTGTCGAGCAGGACGGCACCGGCGAGGCGGATAAGGGCAGCCTCTGTAGGGAAGATGCCAACAACCCTGCATCTGCGCTTCAGCTCCAGCACTCGTTGCACGTACTCCTCCTGGGTCAACATGGCGGTGGTTCCTCCGGTGCTCGGTTGCGTGACGCTTCCGAGGCTGGAGGGGCCGCCACCGCCAGTGGTGGATGCCCGTGGAGGAGCGCTACCGGATCAGGTCAGCAGCGCACGTGTCGCTTGCCAGCGGCATTAGACCAGTTGAGCGCTGGTTTTGCCAGCGGCATTAGACCACCCTCCTTGCCAGTCGTTGGACCACCCTGAGCATCCCCCCGCGCCGGCCGGACAGCGGTTCGGCTGGGCCCTTCAAGGCGCGAGCGGAGGGGGCCTCATGGCGTTCAGGGAGGTATCGGTGGTCCAGATACGAGAGCTTTTGCGGCGGTGGATGGCCGGCGACGGCGAGCGCACCGCAGCTCGAGCGGCGGGGGTGGCGCGCATGACCGCACGCAACTACATCGCTGCCGCCATCGAGCTCGGCGTCGAGCGCGGCGGTGACGAGCGACAGCTGACCGACGCAGTGGTCGGCCAGATCTGCGAGAAGGTCCGGCCCAAGCGCCTTGACGGCCACGGGGAGAGCTGGCGCACGCTCATGGCCGAAGAAGACCAGATCTGCACCTGGGTGGGCCAGGGCCTCACCGTGGTGAAGATCGGCGTGCTGCTCACCCGCAAGGGCGTAGACGTCCCGCATCGCACGCTCGCACGGTTCTGCGTCGAACGCTGCGGGGCGAGCCGGCGGCGCACCACCGTGCGCGTCGTCGACCCACCGCCCGGTCAAGAGTGCCAGATCGACTTCGGGCGTCTCGGGCTCATCAACGACGCCGGTCGCAACCGCGTCTGCAAGGCGCTCGTCTTCACCTGCTGCTACAGCCGCCACCAGTTCGTCTGGCCCACGTTCTTCGAGACGACCGAGGAGGTGATCCGGGGGTGCGAGGCCGCGTGGAGCTACTTCGGCGGCGTCTTCCCGGTCGTCATCCCCGACCAGATGTCCGCCATCGTCGACAAGGCAGACAACCTCGAGCCGCGCATCAACGCGACCTTCATGGAGTACGCGCAGTCCCGGCGCTTCGTCATCGACGTGGCCCGCATCCGAACCCCGACCGACAAGCCCAAGGTGGAGCGGACGATTCAATACGTGCGCAACAACTTCTTTGCAGGCGAGGTCTTCAGGGACCTCACCGACGTGCGCTGCCGCGCAGAGACCTGGTGCACGAAGACCGCAGGCATGCGCGTCCACGGCACGACGTGCCTTCGTCCCATCGAGGTGTTCAGGACCGAAGAGCTGCCGCTGCTCCTCTTCCGACCAGAGGAGCTGGATGTGCTCACATGGCATGGCCCCACCGGGACTTCCACTGTGAGGTGGCTCGGGCGATCTACTCGATCCCGCACCACCTCGTCGGCCGCCGCTTGAAGGCGAGGGCCGACGCAAAGACCGTCAAGTTCTTCCTCGCAGGCGAACTCGTGAAGGTGCACCCACGACAGCCTGCCGGCGGCCGCTCGACCGACCCGAAAGACCTGCCGCAGGGCAAGGAGATCTACGCCATGCGAGACGTCGATCACCTGGTGGTCACGGCCGAAGCGGCTGGGGCGGCCGTCGGCGCGTATGCGAAGGCGATCTTGGACACGCCGTTGCCCTGGACCCGCATGCGCCAGGTGTACCGGCTGTTGGGGCTCGTGAAGAAGTGGGGAGAGCCGCGAGTCAACCAGGCGTGCCAGCGCGCGCTCGACGCAGAAGCGGTCGACGTGAACCTCGTCTCGCGCATGCTCGAACGCGCCAAGGAGCAAGAGGACCATCCCGACCGCCCTGTTGCGCCCAACGTCGTGCAGGGTCGCTTCGCCCGCGACCCGAAGAGCTACGCCGTGAAGAAGGAGGGCGCCAAGTGAGCGGGCCTACGCCGTCGATCTCGCCGGAGCTGCGAGCGCTCATGCGCCGGCTCCGGCTCGGCCAGCTGCTCGACACCCTCCCCGAGCGGCTCGTGCTCGCCCGCAACCACGAGCTCAGCCACCTCGACTTCTTGGAGCAGCTGCTCTCCGACGAGGCCCAGCGCCGGGACACGAGCTCTGCTGCGGTGCGCGCCCGGGCGGCGCACCTCGATCCGACCATGGTGCTCGAGAACTGGGATGCCACTGCAGCGGTCACCTACGACGCCGCGATCTGGGCAGAGCTCGTCACGCTCCGCTTCGTCGACGCCGCGCAAGACGTGCTCGTGTTGGGGCCGGTCGGGGTGGGATAACACTGCGCGATCCTCTCTTCTCGTTACTCACTCGGTCCAGTCAAGGACCAAATCCCCTTGTCATTGCTCATATCTTGTTCGGCAGGATCCCATCTGCACCGCACCGTCTTTCCTCGCTTGACCCTGTGCGACAGTCCGGGCAGATGGGGGATCTCAGCATGGCCTGAACAGATCGGGCTGCGCCTCGGGCAGTTCGATGGCGAGACCGCGTCGACGGCCCCGGTTCACGTGCACTGCGTTCAGTTCAGCGCGCCGGATGCGATCGAGCACCGTCTGGCGAGAGACCCCGAGGACGTCGGCCGCCTCGGCGAGCCCTACCCACCCCGCCGGGACCTGGGACGAGATCTTGTCGCGCAGCGCCTGATCGATCCTGATCCGCCACGGCGCACCGGGGGTGGCTTGCTCGCCGGCGATGAAGCCCGTCTGAAGCCAGCGATACAGCGTCGCCCTCGACGTGCCGAGGAGGGCCTCTGCTTCTGCCAGGCTCACCGTGGTCCCAGCCGACGTATCGGCAGCGACGCTCGATGAACGTGCGGTGACCCCGTAGCTCTGTCGCAGAGAGGCCACGCGCTCTTTGGTGAAGCCGAGTCCGGTGGCCGTCGTCTTTCCCTGCCGAGCGAGCAGTCGGGCGATCGTCGCGTCGTCGTAGTGCTCTGCGAGGCGGCGGATCACCTCGATCGTCTCGGCTTCGGTGCGAAGCGCCGAGTCGCGCCCACGTCGGCGGAACCGCACGACGAGCGCCGTCACCGCCCCGCCTTCCCAGATGATCTTGCAGTCTCCCAGGCCGCTTTCGGCCTCGACGTGCACGACTACCTCGCTGACCATGGCGCGCAGCAACTGCTTGCGCTCGCGCACGGTCGTCGTCTCGGCGTCGAAGACCGCCCTCAGGTCAGCTCCCGCTCTTTGCAGCCAGGTACGCTCATCTGCCGTCAGGGTCGCCGGACGACGGGCGCTCTGGACGGCGAGGTCGGCTTCGGCCTCACGAAGCACAACGAGGCGACGCTCCCACTCGTTCTCGAGCCCACGCGCGACGAGGCGGTTCTCGGGCTCGACGACGTCGAACTGGCGCCGGGCGCGTTCGGCTTCGTAGCGGGCGCGCTCGACCGCGAGCTCGAACGCGCGAAGACGCCGGGCGTGGTTCGCCTCTGCTTCGCCAAGCGCCGTGGTGGTGGCAGCAAGCGAGGCCGGCTCGAGCATGGTGAAGACCTCGCCGACAACTGCTGCGTCGAGCGCTCGGCCCGAGATGCTCTGGCAGGCGCCCCCGGAGCCATACAGGCGCATGCGTTGCGCGCACACATAGCGCGGCACGCTCCCCGAGTGGCCCGAGTATCCGACCATCATCTTGCGCCCGCAGCGTGCGCAACGGACCAGTCCCTGCAGCAGGGCTCGACCTTCTCTGAGCGCACCAGTGACCTCACCCGAGGGTGCGCGCCAGTTGGCCCGCAGCCGCTGGCGGTTGGCGAGGTAGGTCTCCCACGAGATGTAACCGGCATGGTGACCTGGGATGCAGACCTCCCATTCTTCGATGGGCAGGTCGTGCACCTGGGAGACCACCTCACCGTGTTCACCGAGGTGCTTTTGAGTCCGACGGCGGCCGAAGACGAACGCGCCGGCGTAGGCCGGGTTGGTCAAGAAGTCGTGGATCGCCGGATACGTCGCATCAGCCCAGCGGATGTGGTGCGAGCCGGCGGTGCGGCGCGGCAGACGCAGACCGTCTGAGCGAAGCGACAGGAGCACCTGGCGTGCCGAGCCGAGCTCGTCGAAGCGCGCGAAGACGACCGCGATCGCCTCGGCCACCGCCTCGTCGCCGCTTTTGACGACCCGATCGTCTTGGTCGTAGTCGAGCCCGACGGGAAGGCCCTGGCGCAGCTCGCCCCGTGCGGCCTTGTGCCGAAGCCCTGCGTCGAGTCTTGAGCGAAGCAGGTGCAGCTCGGCCTCGGACATCGTCCCTTTGAGGCCGAGCACGAGACGGTCGTTGTAGTCCGAGGGGTGATAGATGCCGTCGGCGTCCGCGATCAAGGTATCGGTGAGCGAGCACAGATCGAGCAAGTGATACCAGTCGGCGTTTCTGCGCGCGAGGCGTGACACCTCGATGCCCAAGACGATCCCGATCTGGCCGAGTCCGACTGCGGCGACGAGGGACTGGAAGCCTTTGCGGGCGCTCGCTTCTGCGCCCGAGCGCCCGAGGTCCTCGTCGACGATGCGCAGCTGATCGGGCTTCCAGCCGAGGGCCTTGGCCCGCTCGGCGAGCTCGTACTGGCGAGCCAGGCTCTCGGTGTGCTCGCGCACCTGGGTCATGGTCGATTGCCTCACGTAGACCCAGGCCTCGCGGCGCAGGTGAGACGGCGTCAGCTTGGTCAGCTCAGCCACCGGTGTCCTCCTCTCCTGAAAGCACGCCTCGTGCAATGAGACGAGTGAGGAGCGCAAGCACCGCCGCCTGCGTGTCTTCGGGGAGCTCGTCGAAACGAGCGTGGACGACGCGGTCGTCCCATGCCCACCGCAGCTGGGCGGGCGCGGCTATCATGAGCCTTTGCAAAGAGGCTCACCTCCCTGGTTCGTTGGCGCGAATTCCGGTGGGGCGAGCCTATTTGCGCGTCTTGGGCAGGTGCGGGATTCTCGCCGTTCACCGGTTGTCCTCTGGTGCGGCCCGGACGACGAGCGTGTTGGCGGGATCGTGCACGACCGAGATGCGCACACGCGCTCTGAGATCTCGTGCTGCAGTCGCTTTGAGCCTCGCACATGCCCTGGTCGCGGCGGTCTCGGTCGTGTGCCAGGAGTAGACACGCACAGCACCCTGGAAAGGGTCGACGTTCAACCGGTGCGCCACGACCTTCCAGGTACGCGCTCGGCGCTTGCGACCCATCGGCACGCCGCGGGCTTGGTGCACAGCGATCATCGAGCGCAGCCTTCGCACACCGGTCACACTCAACATCGTCGCAGGCTCACCGACGTCATCTCTCGGCCCGAGCACATCGGTCGCGTCGAGCGCGACCATCCCGGGCGAGCCGTCGGGGAGCACGACGACGAGCATCAACTCCTTTGCTCTCGTCGTGAAGCTCAGAGCCGCCAGTCGCTCACCGCACAACGGGTGCTCTGGCGCGGTGACGGTGACGTCACCGGGAAGCCGGTCGCGAAGGTGTTGCAGTCTTTCGCCATGGCTGTCGGAGTCGGAAAGGCGTTCCTTGCGAGCGCACTCGGGCACATCGCGTGCAGGCGACGCATCGGCGTGCACTTCGAGCGCGCAGACAAGCTCCACAAGCGGCTGAAGGCTGCGCGTCTCGACGCGAGCTACGACCAAGAGATGCGCAAGTTGATCGGCGTCGAGCTGCTCGTTCTCGACGAC
>JAJYXS010000194.1 GCA_021801615.1 Actinomycetes bacterium | reverse complement strand
GAAGTCCACCTCGCTCGCCGCGATGCTCGACTGGATCAACAAGAACCGGCAGTGCCACATCGTCACCATCGAGGACCCGATCGAGTACGTCCACCGGAACCACCTCGCGACGGTCTCCCAGCGGGAGGTCGGCAGCGACACCCACTCCTTCGAGCGGGCTCTCCGGTCCGTGCTCCGGGAGGACCCCGACGTCCTGCTGGTGGGCGAGATGCGCGACCTCGAGTCCATCGCGACGGCCATCACGATCGCCGAGACCGGCCACCTCGTCTTTGCCACCCTCCACACGAACGACTCGGCCCAGGCGCTCGACCGCATCGTCGACATCTTCCCCTCCGACCGGCGCGACCAGATCCAGGTGCAGCTCTCCGCCGTGCTCGAGGGCGTGATCTACCAGCGCCTCGTGCGCCGGAAGGAAGAGGGTCTGGTGGCAGCCTACGAGGTCCTCACGGCCAACCACGCCGTCCGGAACATCGTGCGTGACGGGAAGACCCGCCAGCTGCGCAACGTGATCACCACCCACCAGTCCGAGGGCATGCAGACCCTCGAGATGGCGCTGTCGAAGCTCGTCCAAGACGACGTCATCGACTACGACGAGGCGATCGGGGTCAGCATGTACCCGAAGGAGGTCGAGAAGAAGACGCCCGACCACTTCGCGCTCGCCGCCGCGATGGCGGCCGGCGAATCCGGAAACGGCTCAGGTGCTCCGGGGGACGGCGCGGCCGCCGGAGCCGCCGGAGGGGAGCCGCCCCGTGTCGCGTCCACGTAGGGCCGCCAGCCGCTTCTTCTCCTGCCGCACCCGGGCAGCGCTGCGCCGCGTCCGCGACGCGGGCGACGAGGGCTTCACCCTCATCGAGCTCGCGTTGGTCATGATCATCATGCCGCTGGTCCTCGGCGTGCTCTTCTACGCACTCTTCGTGACCCTGGAGAGCGAGGCCCACGTCTCGACAAAGGTCACCGACTCCGTCGACTCCCAGATCTCCTCGGAGTTCTACGTGCGGGACGTCCAGAGCGCGACCCTCGTGACGCTGAGCACATCCGCAAAGGCGCCCACAATCTGCGGAACCGGCACAAAGATGCTCGTGAGCCTCGCGTGGCCGAGCGGCTCCACCTCCACAGGGAAGACGGTCGTTTCCTACTGGATCGAGTCCGGCGGGACGACGCTCGTCCGCCAGGCGTGCAAGACAGGCCCGGCGCGCCCGAGCACCACCACCTCGCGAAACTTCTCTTCGGCGATCTCCAGGGCCATCGTCGCCTGCGTCGCGGGCAAGCCGAAGTGCGCGACACCGACGACACCTGCGTCGGCGACCCACACGTGGGTGCCCGCACAGTGGGTGTCCGCGGTGACCGTAGCAGTCGCCCAGGTAAAGGGGAAGTACCGGTACGACCTCTCGGCGACGCCGCGAGTCTCCAACGCGAATGGAAGCATTCTCGGGACACTCACAATCAAGACACTTCCAACCCTCTTCCTCCTCGGGACCAAAGGCCGCGACATCCGGGAGGACGCAAGCGGCACGACGGTCAGAGTGGAGGGGACGACGGCCATCACGGCAGGTGGGCACATCTTCCAGACGGGCGGCACGGTCTTCAAGACCACAAAGGGCGAGACGACAGGAACACCGGCGGTGATCTGCAAGACAGGAACCAAGACAACGTGCAACCCGCCCCCGACATTCACACCGCCCCTCACACAGTGGGCCCAGGTCCCGTCAATCCGCGACCCACTGGCGACACTTCCCGACCCGCTAGTGGAGGCACTCGGGTCGACAAACGGCTGTCCGAGCTCGACCGTCACGACGCTCAGTCCCGGCCGGTACACCTGTCCGATCAAGCCGCAGCCTGGCACGACGCTGGTGCTTCAGCACGGGGCGTACGAGTTCGAGAAGACAGTCACACTCAAGAACGCGTCGTTGACAGGTGAGAGCGGTGTGTTCATCTACTTTCCCTGCTACCCAGTCGACAAGTGGGATACAGCTCATTTGTGCACCGAGGGCCTGGCGACCGCAGGTGGCGGGCAGACAACGTCTATCAAGGTGAACGCGATGTCGTCAGGCCTGTACAAGAAGATCTGGTACTGGCAGAACGCTGGCGACATATCAACAGTGGCGATTCACGCGAAGACGAAGCTTTCGATCACAGGGATCATGTACGTACCGAATGCCGCCGTGTCCATCAACGGTGGCGGTCGGTCGACGGCGGTTGGCGCAGTCGTCGCCTACACACTCGACCTCAAGAACGGTACATTTCTTATAACGGGGTTCTGACGCCGTGCGTGCACACCTGAAGCGGCTCCGTCGCAGATCGTTAGCGCTCGACGAGCGGGGTGACACGCTGATCGAGCTCCTCATCGCGCTCTTGATCATCGCGCTCGCCGTCGTCCCGCTGCTGGGGTTGACCCTCGAGATGCTGAGCGGCGCGGCGGAGCACCGGAGCCTCGCGACGCTGAACAACCTCATGAAGGGGTTCGCCGAGACCGCGACGTCACAGGTTGAGCTGGACCCTCCTGGGACAATCTTCAACAATTGTTCGGGGACCGTCAGCTACAGGCTGCTCAGCCTTCCGACGCCTCGCGTCGCGGCGCCGGGAGCGGCGGTAACCATCTTCACCACTGGCTTCGACAGCGGCGTTCCCCTCGGGACATTCACAGTGACCGTCGGGGGCGTCGCCGCCGCCAAGACAACCAGATGGTCGCAGCCCGCGGTCGGAAACGAGATGGGCAACATGCAGCTCACGTTTTTTGTCCCGAGCTCACTCCGCGCCGGTCCCCAGGTGATCACGGTGAAGGACGTGCCCAGCGGCCAGACGCTCACCTCTTCGGGCGCGACCGACCTGACAGTCACAGCGACGGCGACGACCTCCACGGTGTCCACACTGGCTCGGTACACGATGGGCGTGCGGAAGATCCGCTACTGGAACCCGGGGACATCGTCGGAGACGACGGCCCGCACAGCCTGCTCGGTCGACGGCGGCGTGCAACTCTTGACGTTGCACGCGCGGGCGAACAACGGCGTCAGCGACACACTCACGTTCGACCTGCGCAACCCCTCGAGCGTGCACATCCCTGTGGCCGCACCGTCGGTCGTGGTCACAGCGACACCGGTCTTCGCGGCGCTTCCCCCACCGACCTCGAAGCTCGTCTTCAAAGCTGTGGTGACAGTTCCTTTCGGGTACACACCGCCGAGTAAATCCCTCACATGGTCGATCACAGAGGCAGGCAGCCCGGTCGCGTGCCCCACAGCGTCAGGGCCGACTCCCAGTGGCACCAATCAAGCTACGTACACGTGCACGATCACACTCACGACCTCGAGCCCGACGGGACGCTACGCCGCGAAGGCCACCTATCCGAGGGTAACACCCCACACAAAAACACCGGGCACCTCGGCCGAGAGCTCAGTCGGGGTCGCGACGGTGTACGGCCCGAACGGCGGGGGATCGGTCAGCGTCTCTCCGACTACGGACCCCGCGCACACGTCCGGAGAGACCTTCAAGTTCACCTACACAGTCGCGACCGGAGGGATGAACCGCGGAGAGCTGGCGATCACCGTTCCCTCCTCGTCGACAATCACCAAGAAATGGACGACGCCCCAGACGTCCAACCCGACAGCACCCGGCTACACGACGGCGAAGGTCGGGACGACAGCCGTGACAGTTGTGACGTCAGGCGACACGATCGTGCTGACAAGTCTCACGCTCCCCGGCACAGCGACGCTCACCGTCACCTATGGAGCGGGCGGCGGCGCATCCGGTGTCACGACCCCGATCCTGGCAGGCCCGTACACATTCACGGTCCGGCAGAACTCCGTGCCCGGCGGGCCGCTGACCGCCGTGTCGGGGTCGCCTCTCACGGTGACAGTGACCTGACGATGGCCCGGGCCTCCGTCCGCGCGACCAGGGGCTGGTTGCTCTCGTCGCGCATCGTCCGAGTTAGGTTGGCGTCCAGAGACGACTCGGGGACGTCGCTGATCATCGCCCTGTTCTTCATTCTCATCGTGGCCATCACGATCACCGCGCTCATCACCTTCGCCGGGGGAGCCCTTCTCAACACGGCGAACCTGAGGACACAGCGAAGCCGCGAGTACGCGGCCAACACCGGCACGGACCTGGCGATCCAGGCGGTCCGCTACGGCTCGTCCGCCTACGACACGTTCACAGGGACACCGGTGACACCCCCGACGACGTGCTTCGGCCCGGTGACCCTCTCCACATCGGGGCCCTCCACACCCTCCCCGACATCCAACAAGTGGACCGCAGTCGTCTACTGCCAGGGGACTCAGGTATCGCCCCTGCCGCAAACGGGCCCCCCCGGTGGGGTCGCGCACGTCAGCGCGGGGGCGACGACCGTCACCACAAAGACGCTGTTCAAACCGGGCACACCGAGCTACGTCGGCTACAAGCTCCTCGACTCAAAGGGTGCGTTCCCCGCAACAGACACAGCCGTGGTCACGAGTGTACCGACGAGCACAGGCACGGTGACGTTGTCCGCAGGCGCTTTCGAGACTGTGACAAACGACACGTTGACCGTGACGCCGATCTTCGAGCGGACGGTAACGTTCTTCACTTGCGTGGCGAAGGGCACCACGACGCCGGCGAAGTGCCCCACAGCCACGAACAAGTCGGACTACGTGGTGCACGCGGTCGTCGCCTTCGACGATGTGACACCGACGGACCACCAGGACCACTGTGGCCTCTCGGCGGGGAACCCGACCTGCGGTGCGGCGATGTCCGTGAAGCAGTGGGTGGTCCAGCCGGCAAACGCCTGAGGCCCTCGCCGCAATGTCCGAGACGAGCGGGGCTCCTGGGCCCCTGCTCCCGTACAGCCTTCTCGCCGGGGTGTTTGCCACGCAGCGGCGGTCCGGCTCGTAGACACTCGGTTCTCGGAGGTGCTCGACTATCATCCTGCTTGCAGGACCACTACCGACCTTACGCCGAGTGGTCTCCACGGCTACCTCGAGGGCGCCGCAGGTGCGTACGGGGAGTGAGGAGGTTTCGACATGTCGAGGGCGAGCTGCTCCGCACCTCGAGGTGGATCCCGATGGGGGCGCCGCGCGTGCGGCAGTGGGTGGTGAAGAGCGCGAATGACTAGTGCGAGGCGCCCGGCGTGAGCATGCGGCCGGCGTCGCACGGGGCGCAGCTGCCGTACCAGGTGCTCGCCGGGGTGGTCCCGGTCCGCTCGGGGTGGCTGGTCGCGAGCGCGAAGTGGCAGGGGGCGACCATCGCTCCCGAGGAGCCGCGGGTGGTCGAAGCCTTCGTCGACGTCCTCGACTACAAGCCCGCGTACCGGGTGATCGCGCTCTTCACGCCGATCGGGCTGCTCGACGAGCCGCGCGCGAAGGGACGCTCGTGCGAGCGGGAGGCGCGCCGCGTTCTCGGGGTGCCGCGCGGGAGCGCCATCGCCTCGGCGCCGCCCCGCCCCGCCCTCGCCTTCTCCACCTACCGCGAGGCGGCCGAGGCCTCGGGGGGCCACCTGAGCCCGGTCGGCTGGCACCGGGCTGCAGCGATCGCCGAGGTCGACAAGGTGATCGCGCCGTACTGGCAGCGCACGGTGTTCGAGGTGCATCCCGAGCTCAGCTTCTTCCAGCTCGCGGACGACCGGCCGCTGCGCTACCCGAAGCGGACGCGGGCCGGGGTCGAAGAGCGCGAGGCGATCCTGCGGGTGAAGCTTCCCGGAGCCGAGCGGCTCTTCGGCGCGGC
>JAJYXS010000047.1 GCA_021801615.1 Actinomycetes bacterium | reverse complement strand
GGATGATGGGGCACGAGCGCTTCACGATCCATCCGCGGCGAGGTCAGCTCATCGTCTTCGACAAGCTGGCTCGCCCCTTGGTGTCCTCGATCCTCCTGCCCGTGCCCACGCCGGTGAGCAAGGGCGTGCTCATCGCTCCCACCGTGTTCGGCAACGTGCTCCTGGGACCCACGGCCGAGGACCTGGACGACCGCACGGGCACCCAGACCACCAGGCAGGGCCTCGACGATCTGTTGGCCAAGGGGCGCACGATCCTCCCTGAGCTCGTCGACGAGGAGGTCACCGCCACGTACGCGGGCCTTCGGGCGGCGACCGAGCACGCCGACTACCAGATCCACTGCGACGCGACGCAGCGCTACGTGTGCGTCGGAGGCATCCGGTCCACGGGGCTCTCGGCTGCCATGGGCATCGCAGCCCACGTCGTCGACCTGCTCCAGGATGCAGGAGTCGTCCTCCGGCGTGCCGTGGGGCATCGCGAGGTCCGTATGCGGCCGATCGGTGAGTCCCAGCGGCGGCTCTTTCGGGACCACGACGCGATCGCCTCGCGCCCTGAGTACGGCGAGATCCTGTGCTTCTGCGAGCGGGTCACGCGTGGCGAGGTGCTCGACGCGCTCGCCGGCATCCTTCCTGCTCGCAGCGCCGACGGCCTTCGCCGGCGCACCCGTGCAGGGCTCGGCCGCTGCCAGGGCTTCTACTGCGCGGCAGCGATCAGCGCGTTGCTCCGTGACCGCAGCGACGTGCCGAGCACCCCGTCTCGCAGCGCGGACGACCTCGTCGCGTCGCAAATCCCTCGTAGCCGGTGACCACTCCGGCGAACCGAGCGCACTGGACGGGCAGCGTGCGCCAGGTGGACGTGCTCATCGTGGGCGGCGGGCCTACGGGCCTTGCCGCGTCGCTCATGTTGCGGAGCGCTGGCGTGCATGTGGCGCTGATCGAACGCGAGCGCTCGCTCGGAGGCATCCCCCGCCACTCGCGCCACACCGGTTACGGGCTGCGCGACCTGCACCGCGTCCTTTCGGGTCCTTCCTATGCCGCCCGCTACGCGGCCCTCGCCGAGCAGGCCGGCGTGGAGATCCACCTGACCACGATGGCCACGGACTGGTCCGCCGAGGGCCACCTCGTCACCACCAGCCCCTCTGGGGTGGTGCAGTGGGCGGCCGAGGCCGTGCTGCTCGCGACCGGCTGTCGGGAGCGCCCCCGCAGCGCGCGCCTCGTCCCCGGCGATCGTCCTGCTGGCGTGCTCACCACTGGGACGCTCCAGCAGCTGGCCGACCTCTTCCATCTCCCCATAGGCGAGCGCGCGGTCGTGGTGGGTGCGGAGCACGTGAGCTTCTCCGCCGTGCACACGCTCCTCGGCCATGGCGTCGCCGTCGCCGCCATGGTCACGGATCAGCCCGCGTCCCAGTCCTACGCACTGTTGCGGGCGCTCGCCTGCGGGCGCCGCCGGATTCCGCTCCTCGTCGAGACCGACGTCGTGGCCATTTCGGGTTTCGACCGTGTCCGTGCTGTGGAGCTCGAGGACCGCCGGACGCACGCCCGGTGGTCCGTTCCCTGCGACACGGTCGTGTTCACCGGCTCCTGGGTGCCGGACTACGAGCTGGCCCGCACCAGGCCGGTCTCCATGGTCGGGCCCCATCCACAGGTCGACCAGGGGCTCCGCACCGGGCACCCGGGCCTCTTCGCCGCGGGCAACCTCGTCCATGCAGCCGAGCCTGCCGATATCTGCGCGCTCGGGGGGCGGCAGGCTGCCCGCTCGATCGTGCAGTACCTCACACAGGGCGAATGGCCCACGCGCGGCGTCGAGCTCGTGGCTTCCGATCCGTTCGTGTGGACGCATCCCTCCCGACTGACCAGCACGGTGGAGCGCTCTACGCGTGGCCGGCTGCTCACCCGGGTCCGCCGTTTCCTCGGCCCAGGGGTCATCGAGCTCGTCCAGACAGACCGGGTGCTCCGCGCGGTGCGTCGCCGTCGCCTGGTGCCCAACCGGAGCATCTCCGTCTCGCTACCCGCCTCGCTGCGTGTCGACCTCGCGGCCGGTCCCGTCGAGCTTCGCTGGCGCAAGGTGCGCTGAGGCCCGTCGGGCGCGGCCTCAGCGCTGCGGACCGGGATCTTCGATGACTGCCCAGACGCCGACGCCGAGCCGGACGACGTCACCGACGCTGGGCAAGCTGAGCTGCAACGTGCTCGGAAGATGACCTCGGACACAGCTCCTCTCTGGCAGCCAGATCGTGGCCGCATCGCCTGCCAGGCGGACGATCGGCGCCTTCGCCCTCGTGGTCTTCTCGGCGGTGACGGTGAAGACGCAGTCGTGGCGCCCGGCCGCTTCGGCCACCTCTTCTTTGGGGCCGGCCGGGTCGACCCGCAGCCACAGCCGGTAGCGGCCGCGGACCTCCTTTGGGGCCGCTCCCAGGCACTCGTCGATGAAGCTGCCCATCGTCCGCCCCGGGTTCGCGTTGGCTGCCCGGACCGCGGTCCCCACCACGTCAAATGGTCGGTGCTCTTTGGATGGGGGTGAATGTTCGTCCACGCTGGGGAGGAAGGCCTCCGTTGTCCCCTCGTCACACGACGACGCGAGCCGAGGGACGCGGCGTCATGCACCTCGGGGCGGCTCCGTGGGAGCGTCGGTGCCCTCCCCCTCGGCACCGGTGCTCTGGGCTGCCTCCAGGAGCGGCGCTTCACCATGGCTCGTGCCGGCGGAGCCGAAGGCCGGCAGAGCGCTCGGCTCCGAGCCGGACGGGCGAGCTCGGGCTCTGACGAGGGGGGAGAGAGGCGTATGGAGGAGCAGGGTGTCCACGATGCGCAGCACCGGCGTGGCGACCGGCCAGGTGACCGCCACGACCGAGCCACCGATGAGAAGGCCAGCGACGACGTCGAATGGGTAGTGCATGCCGGTGTAGACCCTCCCGAAGCACAGGAGAAGGCCGAGCACGGTGGCGAGCGCCGACGCCACCGGCCTACGCGCCAGGAGCAGGGCGACGATCACCGCGCCGGCGACCGTGGCGTGGCCGCTTGGGAAGCTGTAGCCGTGGGTCCGGGTGAGCAGTACCTCCACGTGGCGGCGTAGTGCCAGGTAGGGGCGCCGCTCGGCCACGAGTGGCTTGAGGACGTAGTGGGCGACGATCCACGCCAGCACCGTTCCGCCCGCTGCCCAGAGCACTCCGGCGACCGCACGCGCCGGCGCCGGCGACCGCCTCGAGCGCCACCACGCCCCGAGCAGGACGACCGCGAGGAGCCCGACGCCGAGGAGGTGGGAGTAGGTGCTCATGATCCCGTGGGCCCAGCTGCTCTCGCGCGCGAGGTGGTTCAGTTCGAGGTACCAGCTGGTGTTGACGGAGTACGAGCTGCTCGGCATTGGCCTCCTTTCGAGCGAGCTGCCGAGCCCGGTGGCCCGCGCCGAGCCCGCGACCCTGAGCGCGAACGCGACCTCTTCCGCGACCCTGGA
This sequence comes from Actinomycetes bacterium, assembly GCA_021801615.1. GTDB lineage: Bacteria > Actinomycetota > Acidimicrobiia > Acidimicrobiales > RAAP-2 > JAJYVT01. Next base: position 2,286 of record JAJYXS010000047.1, on the reverse strand, counting down.
CGGTCGTTTCCCGTTTCCGACGGTACAGGAAAGGTCATGGAGGAGGGGATCTTCGTCGAACCCGCCTTCCCCAGGACACCCGCGCGCAGTCCAGGCAGCGCGCCCACGCCGGACGGCCGATCACCGGGCGCGCGCACCATCCACCACCTGTCCGGCGGGCGATGGCATGCTCGCAGCGTGGCCGATGTTCGACGTGATGTTGTTCGACGTGATGCCCGGCGCAACGACCCGTGCCCGTGCGGCAGTGGGAGGAAGTTCAAGCGATGCTGCCTCGTCGCGCGCGACGTCGCCGCAAGCGACCGGCGCGAGTGCGAGGCGATGTGGGAGCGCATGCAACGCTGGGCGTTCGACCGCTTCAAAGAGGAGCTCCACGAGGCGTTCGCGGACCACCTGAAAGGGCGCGGGGTCGGCACCGTGGAGCGCCCGGCCGACGAGGACGACATGGCGGCGTCGCTCGGCTGGGTGCTCCTGGACCGCCGGCTCGCCTGCGGGGCCACGCCGGCTCGCCTGTACGCAGAGCTGCCCGAGCTGCCACCACGGGAGCGGTGGCTGGCCGGGCGGATCGCCGGAAGCCAGCTCGGCGTGCACCGGGTGCTCGCCTCCGAGCCGGGCGCCTGGATCGAGCTGGAGGACGTCTTGAGCGGCACTCGCGTGCGCGTGGACAGCCCGAACGTCTCGCTCGACGCCGTTCGCTGGACGGTCCTGATCTGCAGGGTGGAGCGGGGAGGGCCGGTGCCTGCGCTGTGGGGCGGCGCGGCCTTCTACGAGCCCCACGAAGAAGACGAGATCCTCGAGGAGCTGCGACGGATCGCGCACGAACACGGCCTCGACACCGACGCGGCCGGCCTTGCAGCCGCGCTCTGCGCGGGCGCGCGCGAGATGGTCTGCTTCATGCCGCCGAGCCGCCTGGCAGAGCGGACCCTCTGCACGCTCGAAGGCGATCCGCTCGTGTTCGCGCAAGCGACCTGGCGGCTCGCTGACCGGGACGCGGCGCTGCGTGCGCTGTGTGCTACCTCGGAGGTCGCGTTGCGCCCGGCAGGGCGCGACGGGCGCGACGGGCACGAACGCGTGTTCGACTGGCTCGCGCTGCGCCGCGACCTCCTGGCGCGCCGCCCGGCGCTGCCTCCGGGTGCGGTCGTCATCGAGACGACGCCCCTGGTCCACGACGAGCGAGGGGAGCTCCAAGGCGGCGAGACGACCTCCTTCGGCACCCTCACCGTACGGGGAACGCTGCTCGAGCTCGCGTGCCTCTCCGAGCAGCGCCTGGACGCCGCGGTCGCGCTCGTCGAGCGCACCCTCGGCCCTCTCGCCGTCCACGTGGGCCGCCAGGTTTGCTCCTTCGAGGAGGCTCGCAACCAGCTCGGCGGTGGATCGGCCGGCGGGCGCGCCGAGACGGCTTCTCGTCGACGGCGCGCCGAGCCGCGCGGCGAAGCCGATGAGCCCTTCGACGAAGCCGACGCGCGACTGCAGGCGCTCGTCTGCCGGCGCTGGATGGAGGACCCGTCCCCGTTCCTCGACGGGCTCAGCCCGCGCGAGGCCGCCGGTCGCCCCGAGCATCGTGAGCGGCTCGAGAGGTACGTGCGCATGTTCGAGCACCAAAGTGCCCGGGCCCGCCACGAGCCGCTCCCCGGCCCGGAGGCCGCCTGGTTACGGCGCGAGCTTGCGCTCGACTGCGAGCCGGCGGCCCGATGAGCTGACACCTCGTCGATCCGAGGTCGGGATCCGAGTCGATCCGAGGTCCGGGTCCGAACCTCCCTTCGTAGGCCGGACACCCGGGGCCAGTCCCACTCGGTAGTACTGGAGTACCCGAGGAGGTCTCGGTCATGGGCAAGGGTGCGAATTCTTGTCCGCGGCCGGGCGGTGTGCCATGACCATGGGTCCGCGTCGTGGAAATGCAAGGGAAAGACAACGGCGCAGGTGGCGAGGAGTGCCCGACTGAGGAGAGGCGTCGGTGCTCGCTGGAACCGATCGTTGTTCTCCTCGACGTGCACCCGCTGAACGCTGCGCTGGCTTTCCGTGGCATCGCGCACCAGGAGGCCCGTATCGGGGCTGGTCGACGGGTGCGAACCATCCACCCAGACGGCCGACCCGTTGCTCGCCCAGTCAGCTGTCGGCCGCATCCAGAGTGCCGCCTACGAGGTCGTGATCGATGGCGAGAGCTACCGCAAGCGCTAGATGATCAATTCCAAGGGGTCATCAGTGGTCGTAGGCAAGGAGCGAACGGACCGGGTGCCGACCAAGCTGGCCGTTGTGCCAGATCGCAGCCGTCAGGGCCAAGAGGCGCTG
>JAJYXS010000010.1 GCA_021801615.1 Actinomycetes bacterium | reverse complement strand
CTAGCTGCACCACAGGTCCCGGAACGTGCGAAAGCCTCACTATAGGCGAGCGTCGGGGGACCACCCGGCGGCCCGAGCACGCGCGTGCGGACGTGCCGACGTCGCGTGCCCCCAACGGGATTCGAACCCGTGCTACCGCCTTGAAAGGGCGGCGTCCTGGGCCGCTAGACGATGGGGGCGCGGCCCCGTGCTCGGGGCTGCGGGCACGCTACCAGCGTCCTTCTGCGCCGCGTCAGGGGCGGGCGCGCGCCGCGCGCTCGGGCTCGGCCGCGGACGCTTTCGCAGCCGCTCCGGCGCCGATTGCGCCGGCGAGGCGGGTGGCCGCTCGGACGCGCGCGACCGCCCGCTCGGGCGCGTGGTGCGTGAGCGCGAGGAAGTACTGGACGACGCCGATCGTGAGCACCGTCGCACCCAGCTCGTGGAGCTCGACGAGCGCCGCGGGGAGGTGGGTGAAGTACTGGGCGTAGCCCACCACGGCCTGGACCACCAGCACGGCGACGAGCACGCGCGCGGCTTTCCTGATGCGCTCCGGCACGTCGAGGGCGTGCAGCATGACCGCCAGGGAAACGACGACCCCCACGAGGAAGAGCGCGATCGTGGCGTGGGCCTCCGCCATGTCGTGGAGCGGCACCGGGATCCGCTTGATGATCTGGCCCTGGGCACTGCCCCCGTCGGGAGCGGTGCCCGTGGTCGCGGCACCCGCGGTGAAGACCACGGCGACGAGCACGACGAGGCCGCGCGACAAGAGGAGCACCGGGCGCGGCACGAGGAGCCGACCCGGCACCGAGTAGTCGCGGTTCACCCGGTGCACCAGCACCACCGCGACGGCGAGCAGCAGGAGCGTCGTCAGGAAGTGCACCAGCACGAGGTAGGGGTTCAGCTTCGAGTACACGACGAGACCGCCGATGACCGCCTCGGCGAGCACGCCGGCGACGAGCCCTCCGGCGAGCCAGACGAGGTCGCGCCGGAACGGCCGCCGCAGGAGCGTCGCGAGGAACGTCGCGCCGATGATCACGACGAGCACGACCGTGACCATGCGATTGCCGAACTCGATCAAGGAGTGGTACCGGAGCGGCGGCGTGAGGTGGCCCACAGAGCAGGTCGGCCAGTCCGAGCACCCGAGCCCCGAGCCGGTGAGGCGGACCGCGGCACCGGTGAGCACGATCGCCGCGACGCAGACGAGGGTGGCGATGCAGAGGCGCCGGACGGTCGTGGGTGCGGCCAGCAGCCGGCGCACGCGGGTTGCGACGGCGGCGACGGGCGAGCGCACGTCGAACGATCGTAGCGGCGGCCCTCCGGGCGCTCAGGGCGTGCGAGGCGAGCGTGGAAGGTCGTGGAAGGTAAGGGCAGCGAGGGGAGGCGGCGCGCCCACGCCGTGCGGCACGGGTCGTAGTCTCGAGACGCCGATGTCCACCATTTCCGACCAGGTCGACGGGGAGGGTCCGGTTCGGCGGCGACCCCGACCCATCTTCCTCCTGGTCGGGGTCGTGATCGCCGCCATCTTGGCCGTGGTCCTCTACGCTCTCGGCACGACGACCGGCAGCGGGACAACCCGCCTTGGCGCCGGGAGGCCGGTGCCCCACTTCTCCCTTCCTGCGCTCGGAGCTGGCGGGAAGGTCGGGGTTCCCGAGGACGGTGGCGCGGCCGGCAGGCCGGCGATCCTGCTGTTCTTCGCGAGCTGGTGCTCGCCGTGCCGCAAGGAGGTCCCGCTTCTCGCGGGCACCTACCGGCACGAGCAGCAGCTCCACAGCCGGTTGGCCGAGGTCGCAGTCATCGGCGTCGACGCCAACGACCCCACCTCGAGCGCCCTCGCCTTCGTGCGATCGAGCGGCGTGACGTTCCCCGTGGGCGCCGATGTGGACTTCACAGTCACCGAGGGCCTTTTCGGCTTCGCAGGTCTCCCCGAGTCGGTGTTCGTCGAAGGGAACGGCACCATCGCCGGGATCCACTACGGGCCCCTGTCGGAGAAGGGGTTCGTCTCCTGGGAGCGCAGGCTGGCCGGCACCGCCTGAGCCCGGCCCGGACGGTCACTCCCAGCGGAAGGTGAGCGCGGCGGCGAGGGGGGCGCCGACCGCCCAGGCGCCGAGCGTCACCCACGCGGCGGCCGGCACCGGGTCCCCGGTCCCGAGCGACGCGTGCAGCGCGTCGGAGAGCGCGGCGGCAGGGAGCGCACGCGCGATGTACGCGAGGACTCCGGGCAGCTTCGACAGCGGCACGATCATCCCTCCGAGGAGCAACAGGACGAGGTAGAGGCCGTTCGCCGCCGCGAGGTTGACCTCCGCGCGGAGCACTCCTGCGAGGAGGAGCCCGACGCCGCCGAAGGCGAGGGTCGCCAGCAGCGCGGCGGCGAGCGCGTCGAAGGCCGCTGCGGCTACGTGGCCGTGCCCCGGCTGCCAGCCGAGCGCGTAGCCGACGGGGACGAGCACTGCAGCTTGGAGCACCTCCACGAAGAAGACGGTCGTCACCTTCGCGCCGAGGAGGCGGGGCCGCCCGAGCGGCGTCGAGCCGAGCCGTTTCAGGACGCCGTAACCGCGCTCGAAGCCCGTCGAGATGCCGAGCGACACCATCGCCGTGGACATCACCGCCAGCGCGAGGATGCCGGGCACGAAGAAGGAGACCGCGGGCCCAGGACCCGTGGGCACGACGCGCGACGTCGAGAAGAAGACGAGGAAGGCGACTGGGATCCCGACGGTGAGGAGCAGCGTCTCGCCGCGCCGCAGCGTCATGTACGTCTCCGCGCCGACCTGGGCGGTGAGCGGCCGGAGCCCGTTCACCGGTCCGAACCCTCGGCGTCGCCCGGCGCGCCGTGCGCGCGCAGCACCTCGAGGTACGCCTCCTCGAGGGAGCGCCCGATGCGCAGCTCGCTGAAGGCGATGCCGCGTTGCGCGAGCCACGTCGCGACCGAGGCGGCGAGCGCGCCGGGGGCGAGGCCATGACCGCCCGCCGATGCGACGCTGCCCGACGCGGTCGCGACCCCAAGGGCGATCCTCACGCGATAGCGACCCGGCTCCTCCTCGGTCACCGTCGTGCCGCCGCCGATCGCGAGCTCGAGCTCCCTGAGGTCCAGGCCTGGCGGCCCCCCGAAGGCCACCTCCACGGCTTCCTCTGCGACCGGCCCGGCCGTGAGCGACGCCGGCGTCCCCAGGGCCGCGACGGCGCCCCCGGAGAGAACGAGCACGCGGTCCGCGACGCGCTCGGCCTCCGTGAGCTCGTGAGTCGTGAGGAGGACGCAGGCGCCCCGCTCGCGAGCGGCGCGGACCACCTCGCGCACCGCGAGGCGCCCCTCGGGGTCGACTCCAGCCGTCGGCTCGTCGAGGAGCAGCACCTCGGGGCGACCCACGAGGGCCAGCGCGAGGGACAGCCGCGCCTGCTCCCCCCCGGAGAGGTGGCGCCAAGGGGTGCGAGCGACCGGCCGCAGCCTGACGAGCTCCAAGAGCTCCTCGGGGTCCTCTGGGTCCGCGTAGTACGACGCGAAGAGGCGCAGCGCACGCGCGGGGGGGAGCATGGGGTAGACGCCACCGCGCTGCAGCATCACCCCGATGCGCGCGACGAGCGAGCGGTGCTCTCGGACGGGGTCGAGGCCGAGGACCCGCACCATCCCCGATGCTGGGCGGCGGTACCCCTCGAGGCACTCGACGGTGGAGGTCTTGCCGGCGCCGTTCGGACCGAGGATGCACAGCACCTCGCCGCGGGCCGCCGTGAAAGAGACGTGGTCGACCGCGGTGCGTGGGCCGTAGCGGACCACGAGGTCCTGGCATTGCACGACGGGCGCTCCGCGCCCGTCGAAGCCGCTGATCCCGTCGGCCGACATGACACGGCCACGCTACTGTCGGCGGGCAAATGATCGACATCCGGCTCGTCCGCGAGGACCCAGCGCGCGTGAAGGCCGCGCTCGCTCGCCGTGGGGTCCCCCCGGAGGACGTCGACGCCATCGCGAGGCTCGATGGTGACCATCGCGCGGCGCTCGCCCGCCAGGAGGTGCTGCGGGCGCGAGTGAAAGCCCTCTCGCGCGAGGTCAGGGACGCGAAGCGGTCTTCTGACACGGCGAGGGCGGCAGTGCTCGCCGACGAGAGCCGCCGCGTCGGCGAGGAGCTGAAGGCCGCGGCTCGAGAGACCGATCGCCTTGCCGCCGACCTGCGCACCCTGGTGCTCTACACGCCGAACCTGCCCTCGGACGACGCACCGGACGGCCGCGGGCCCGAGGACAACGTGGTGCTCCGTCGCTGGTGGCCAGGGCAGGACGAGGGCGCCCCCGAGCCGGTGCCCTCAGACCACCAGCGCGTCCCGCACTGGGAGGTCGGCAGCTCCCTGCGCATCCTCGACATGCCGAGCGGCGCGCGGCTCGCCGGGTCGATGTTCCCCCTCTACCGAGGGGAAGGGGCGCGGCTCCTGCGAGCGCTCACGTCCTGGGCGCTCACACGCCACGCCGACGCGTACGAGGAGATCCGGCCCCCGACGCTGGTGCTCACCGACACGATGGTCTCGACGGGCCACCTCCCCAAGTTCGCCGACGAGGCGTACCACATCGAACGCGACGACCTCTGGGCGATCCCCACCGCGGAGGTCCCGCTCACGTCGATGCGCCGCGGCGAGATCCTCGAGGAGGCGGACCTCCCGGTGCGCCTCACCGCGGTGACCCAGTGCTTCCGCAGGGAGGCGGGCGCCGCAGGTCGCGAGACCAGAGGCCTGTTGCGGGTCCACGAGTTCGAGAAGGTCGAGCTGTTCGCGTACGCGACGCCCGCGCAGGCGCCGGCGGTGCACTTGGACATCCTCTCGAGAGCTGAAGCGCTCCTGCGCGAGCTCGACCTGCCGTACCGGGTCGTGGACCTGTGCGCAGGGGACCTCGGTACCTCCTCGGCACGCACCTTCGACCTCGAGGTGTACGCGCCGGGCTCGGACCAGTGGCTCGAAGTCTCCTCGGTCAGCTGGTTCGGCGACTACCAGGCCCGACGGGCCGACGTCCGCTTCCGGCCCGCGGACGGCGGCCCACCCGCGCTCGTCCACACCCTGAACGGGTCCGCTCTCGCCTGGCCGCGCATCTGGGCGGCCCTGGTCGAGTGGGGGCGGCAGCCGGACGGCTCGGTCCGGCTGCCCGGCGTGCTCTCCCCGTGGCTCGGGTCGGGGCTCGCGATCCGGCCGGGCTGACGGGCCTGGGCCTGCGGCGGCCCTGGCCGGCGCAGGCGGGCGGCGTGGGAGCGGCGGCGGGCTGAACGAGCACGTCAGCGCCCGCGGGCGGCGGCGTCCGAGGCTTCGAAGCGGTAGCCCACTCCACGCACCGTCGTGATGAGGACCGGACTGGAGGGGTCCACCTCGATGCGGGAACGCAGCCGCTTGACGTGGACGTCGAGCGTCTTCGTGTCCCCGATGTAGTCCGAGCCCCACACGCGGTCGATCAGCACGTCGCGCGTGAGGACGCGCCCTGCGTTCTCCACGAGCAGCGAGAGCAGCTCGAACTCCTTGCGGCGCAGGTAGACCTCGCTCCCCCTCACGAAGACACGTCGCGTCGCCAGGTCCACGCGGACGTCCCCTGCCTCCCAGGAGCCCTCTTGCGGCTCGGGCAGGAGGCGCTCTCCTCCGCCTCCTGCCCGCTGGGCCGCTCCCCCGCCGGCGCCTCGACGCAGCACCGCGCGGATGCGTGCCACGAGCTCGCGGAGCCTGTAGGGCTTCGTGACGTAGTCGTCGGCACCCACTTCGAGCCCGACGACCGTGTCGATCTCGGCCGTCTTGGCCGTCACCATGATGATCGGGACGTTCGACCGGCCGCGGATGGTCCGGCAGACGTCGATCCCGGACACCTTCGGCAGCATCAGGTCGAGAAGGATGACGTCGGGCTGTGTCTCGTCGA
>JAJYXS010000181.1 GCA_021801615.1 Actinomycetes bacterium | reverse complement strand
GTGCCAGACTTGGCCGGTGCCCCCCGGCTTCCGCCCTGCCAGCTACCTCCAGACACCCCGTGAGTTCGGGATCGCCGCAGACGCCGCCTGGCGGGCGGTGCCGACGGGCGAGCAGCCGAGGTTGGCGGTGGCGTACCTCCAGCATCGAATCGCCGTCGCGCTGCGCGCCCAGCTCGGATCGAACGCCCCGGCGCAGCTGGCCCGCAGGTTCGGCGGGCTGTACCGGGAGGACTACTTCCGCCGGAAGCTCAACGGCCAGATCCCCTTCACCCTCACCGAGGTCATGGCGCTGGTGCTCGAGCTCGGCGCTGCGCTCGACCCGATCGTCCTCAGTGCGTCAGCGCTGGTTCCAGGCCTGCCACTCACGCAGCGACCATCGAGCTGAGCCGCGCCGCCCGCCGTGACAACGCGTCGCGCTGTGCACTGCTCATCGCGGCGTGCTACGAGCTCGATTCCTGCTTCGGGACGCCGGTGTACACCGCGCCGTCCACCACGTCGTCATCGCTGCTCCGGCCGCTCGCGAGAGTTGCGTGCCCATGTAACGGCACCTCGGAGACGGGGCGACGACGCGGTTCTGGGACAGGAAGATCGGTTGATAGGGGCCATCTCGGTACCCAGTGTCACAACCGCTGTCGAGACTGGTGTCGTTGACCACGGGGGAGGCGTGCTTGTGGAGGATGTAGCAGCGACGGGACCACCCGGTGATGTGGTTCTGACGTTGGAGCAGGCGCTGGACCTGTTGGCCGCGCTTGAAGACGCCAGGGACGTCCTCGTCGGTACCGACCATCTGTCGGTCCTGGCTCAGGTAGAGGGCCAGATCCAGCGTCTCAGCCGTAAACTGGGCTTTGATGAGGGAGGGTCCGATGTCATCTGAACTGCTCAGGGCTTCAGAGGCGGCTCGCCGACTGGATGTGCCGACCAAGGAGATCCTCCGCCTGATCCAGCAGCGGAAGCTGCGCTACCAGATGATCGACGGCATCGCTCACGTGCCCGAGGACGCACTCGAAGAGTACCGGGCAAAGGCCTCGTAAGCCGCGGTCCGCGACGCGTCACGGACCGCCGGGTTCGCATCACCCCAGCTCCGACGATGGACGCACCTGTACGCTCCGCGTCCATGCCTCCATCTGATGGCGCCGGGACAACGTCACCGCGATCGTTCTCGATGGTCGAGCCGCGAACGCTGCTTCCTGGCGTCATCCCGTTGACCCTTCGCTGGGAGACGCCCCCGGGCCTCCTCGCCGGGCTCGACTCGTTCCGAGCGTGGCCCAGCGGTCTCGCCTTCTTCTTCGTCATCGCGGCGCGAACGGCGACATTGCCCGATGGCGGGGCACAGGTCTTCGAGCGCGGCATGACGGTGGAGTGGCGAGAGCCCGGGACAGCTCCGCCAGAGTGCGTGCGCTTTACGGTCACCTTCTCTGACGGGACGACGATCTCCAATCTCGACGCCCACGGCACCAACTTGCGCGGGGTCCTGCAGATCGGCAACGGCGGCGGATCTGCTGGGCCGCCGGACGACTGGGTCCGCGCCGACCTCGGGTGGTGGCTCTCGCCGCTCCCGCCGCCCGGCGACGTCGTCTTCAGCGTCGAGTGGCCGTACGCGGGTCTCGTGCGCACCGAAGCGAGGGCCGACGCTCGAGCGCTGCGCGAGGCGGCGTCACGCGCCCAGCCGCTCTCGGAGCTCACGTGCTGACGAGCGCCCGGCCCAAGCCAGACGAGCTGCCGACGTCGGCCGGTGTCCTCGCCGTTGCCACCCAGGCCCCGGGTTGGATCATCGTCGCGGACCGCTTCCGGCTGTTCTCGACGGGGGTCTCCTTCGAGACCGAGATCTTCGAGCGCGAGCCCAGCGCTGTGGGTGCTGGGCGAGGGACACTGGCACCCGAGTTCGCCTCGCTCGACGTCGGCGCACGGTACGCAGACGGACTCGTGGTGTCGACCACGAGCTTCCCGGGAGAGGGCGACGAGCATCCACGCCTCACGTGGCTCAGCCGCTGGGGCGTCCGCATCGACTGGTGGCTCACTCCTCGGCCCGCCGGTCCCTTCGTGATCACCTGGAAGTGGCCGGCGCGAGACATTTCCGTGCGGTTCGACGTCGCACTTCCGCGTCCGACATGAAGCGAGCGAGTCGCTGTCGGGTGTCCCCGAAGTCCGCCACGTCTGGCGTGACCGGGTGCTGCCGAACGCCGGCTAGGCACCACGCGCTGTCTGTCGCAGTACTGTGAAGCGCGTACTGGTCGCCGATGGAAGACGCCATGTGGGAGGTGCTCTGCGGGACGCTCGAGCTGGTGAGGGACCTCGGGCTCGAGGATCTCGGGCGCAAGCGTTTCCACCTCAGGAACAATCCTGACTTCAAGGCCGAAGGCTTCGCCGATCTCTCGGGCCGCCAGTTGTTCCGAGATGCCTTCGCGGCGCTGCGCGACCCGTGGCGACTGGCCATGATCGACGTCGAGACCGACTACGCCATCCCAGATATGCCGCGAGAGAGCGACATAGCCCTGGTCGCCTGGGCCGAGGGGCTCACGGCACTCATCCGAGGCCGTCCGGCCAAAGGCGAAATCCTCGGTCCGGCTGACGCGACGTTTGGTGACAAGTCGCTCCGCCGCTTGCTCCACCCTGAGCCACTCGGAGCCGTCGTTCCCCCACCGTGGGCCGAGCACCTGGAGATCGCCGGGGCCGATCTCGAGACGCACGATGCGATGTTCGCCGTGCCTGAGCTCATCACGATCGGTGCCGACGGCTACGAAGGGGAGTTCGACGGCGACCTCGGGATCCTCACTTCATGGACGGCATATATCGACGACCGCGTTGCCACCCGCTTTCGACTCGACGCATACGGGCCGCTGTGGCGGCACGACCAACTTGGAGACCTTGCCCCATAAGGACAGCCGCTTGAACCAAACGACGCGCCCCAGTACGCCGGTTCGCGGGCGCCCGACAGTGTGGTGAGCCATGATCACGAAGTGAGCTTCTTCGATGACTTCCCCGGCTATGTCGAGCGGCGGCTTCCAGACGGGGCGTCAGGTCTACCACCAGGAATGATCGGCGAGTTCGTCCCGTGGCGGACTGTCCTCATTCGCTCCGATGATGCCTATGCAGCGGTGCAGGACTTCGAGGCATTCCCCTCGGGGGTACTGTTCGAGCTGGTCCTGAGGCTCAAAGACCGGAACCCGGACCCTTCGACGCGACGCCACACAGTCCTTCGAGACCCCACTTCGTTCCGGCTCGGAGTCCGCTTCAGCGACGGACGGGCAGGTGCCTCGGAGAGGTTCGCCGATCAATCGCGTGAGCTACGGCCGAAGGAAGTGCTCCTCTTCCCTCGAGCAGGGTCCGGACATCCTCATGAGTACCGCCAAGCGTTTTGGCTATGGCCACTTCCCTCGGCTGGCCTCATGCGCTGGATCTCGGTATGGCCGGCAATGGGCCTCGGCGAGCAGACCGTCGATGCGGACGCTTCTGAGCTCGTCGCCGCTGCCGAATCGGCAGAACGACTTTGGACGGAGGCTTGACTCCCCGTCCCCTACCGCTCGGTTTCTCAGCGCCAGAGTGCGCCCATACCGCCGGCCCGAGGACAATGTGAGAATGTCGTCCCGCTGAAGTTGGCTGGGCTTCCCATCGACAAGGGAGGCATGCCATGTCCACCACCGAGACGTTCAGCGTCGCAGTCGAGCTCGCCGGCCCGGACGGCCGCAACCAGGCCGAAGTCGCCGCCGCTGCCTTCTTGGCGAGCTACTCGGGACGAACGCTCAAGGCCTACCACTACGACCTGCGGTCCTTCTTCCAGTCATGTCGTCGCCGGTCGTGAAGTAGCCCCGATAGCCGGCCTCGACGGCCAAGGTCCCCAGGGCGACCGCCAGATGGGTCTTGCCGCACCCGTTGGTGTTGGGCTCACACTGCAAATACTGCGAATTCTGCGAATACTGCGAATACGGACATGGTCCCGTCGCCTCATCGAGATCCTCCCCCTGCTCGCAACGAGGAGAGCCCCAACGCAGGCGGCGCGACGGTCCGCCAACTGTCGCCGCGACGCTCGGTACTCCTCGGCGGGCCTCGGGAGCCGATTTGTCAGGTCCACGAAGGGTCCCAAGCACTCAGGCGGTGATGGGCCCCGGCGAGGGCTGCCAACGTCAACTGACCAGGGCGGCCGCGGGCACGGCAAGGACGACTGACCCCGCGTCGCACCTCCAACCCAGCGGTGTGCCCACGTCCCTTGACGACCTGCGAGCGGGGAGACCGATCTTGGAGTGCGAGCCAGGTGGTACGGGCGCGGGCCCGATCTGAAGGCTCACCGGGAAGTCCTCGCGACGCTGCGCGTCCTCACCGATGTGCTCCCGGTTCCTGCGGGCACGTCTCTTGCGGGCGGGGAGGGAACGTCCTCTCGGACGTGCGCCTTCCCGGCGATGTGGTCGATGCCGTTTTCGAGCTCGACCGTCTCGAGTCGAACGAAGCCGCCGATATCCACCAGTTCCTCCTTCTTCTCGGGCTCACGATCTCGCACTCGTAGCGATAGGCGAGCTCGACCTTCTCGTCGTCTGGGACTGTGCCGAAGACGACAGCCGGCTGGACGTGCTCGGCCCGCCACCCCTCCTCGTGGATCGCGACGCGTCCCCACCCGCGCGCGAGCGCCACCACCCCCGCACTTTGGGGAGACCGCACCTTGGAGACGGCGAGGTCGAGATCGAGCGTCGCGTAGATCCCGCAGTTGCACCCCGGATCCGGCGCGCGGTGGCGACGAAGCCGGCAGGTGGCCGTCTCGACCGGGGTGTGCCAGGGGGTCCCGAGGTACGGCGAGGTGAGCAGCGCTCGTCCGCGGACGGGGGTCGTGAGATCGAAGGCCCTCCACCCGAGGAGGGCGCCGTCACGGTCGCAGCACAGCTCCCTGGCGGCCAGGTCCGGAAAGCCTCCGAGGCGGTTCAACGCCGAGACGACGAAGGGGACCGTGAGCGCGCTCGCGCCTGGCTCGTCCATCGCCACGAGCGAGACCTTCTCGTGCCCCCAGGGGACGCGGCCGATCCACACCGGGGGTGTCCCACCGGCCGTCGGGCGCACCGATCCTTCTTCGACCACGCAGACGAGGTCGGCGACGCGCACGAGGCTGCCGGCACGAGATGCGCTGAAGGCGAGGACTGCGACCGGCGCGCCGAGCAACCGGGCGGTCTCGCGCAGGCGCCCCAGATCCTCTCCGAAGGACTCGTAGGCGTCGAACCGGTCGATCACGACCAGGCCGAAGATCGGTTGGGTGCGGCACCTGGCCTGCTCGGCGGCACACCTCCAGATGCTGGCAAGGCTCTGGTAGGGGTCGTCGACGATACGGATCCTCTCGACGAACGACGTCGTCACCGCTCCCGGCACCTGCATCGGTGCGGGGTGGTCCGCGACCTCACGCGATCCGGCGGCGAGACCCACGAGCCGTCGACCGAGGGCGCCAGCCGACGTCCCGGGTGAGGCGACGAGCACCGGGAGCCCTCGGCGGGCCACCTGCGCGCACAAGGTGAGCGCCAGGGCACGGCGCTCCTCGTAGGAGCTGCCCAGGATCGCAACGACGTCCTTCGGCTGGACATGGCACTTGAACGCGGTCGCGATCTCGGCGTCCGCCGTGGGCGGATCGGCCACACCGGTGGTGAGCGCCATCGCCGAAGCGCACCTCCCTCCGGCGTAGGCTATCGCCGGAAAGCGGTCGGTGCACCCGGTCTTCGGGTTCTTGAGGCATCAGCGATCGCCACGAGCACCAGCAACTCGCAGTGCAGTCCCCAATCGGGTACTCGCCACCCACCGTTGCAGCCGAGTGAGCGATAGTGATCACTCACGCTGCACCCCTTCTCGGGGTTCCTCGCCTGTTGCCAGGGTCGGTTCTGGCCTCACCGGGGAC
>JAJYXS010000201.1:3536-5988 GCA_021801615.1 Actinomycetes bacterium | reverse complement strand
CGAGGTCGAAGCGGACCTCTCGGCCGTCGACCTCGACGATCCTCCCGTTCGCCCCGTCGACCTCTGAGGTGTGGAAGCCGGTCTCCTGGCCGACCCGATAGTGGGCGAAGAGCCGCTCGACGCTCGTGTCGGCGATCGGGGCGGCGAAGAGGCTGGGCAGCGGGCTCAGGAAGGTGATCTCGATCCGGTCGCGAACACGGCGCTCGGTGAAGTACCAGTCAGCCAAGAGACAGAGCTCGAGCGGCGCGACGGGGCACTTGATGGGCATCTTGATGGGCATGTCGACCACGCCGACGACGAGCCGTCCCTTGTGGAAGCGCTCGAGCGCTGCCGACAGCGCGGCAGCGCCTTCCAAGTCGTAGAACGCGAGCACCTTTTCCATCCAGCCCGGGCCGCTGAGGCCGGGCGTGGTCCCAGGGGCGAGGCGCGCCCCGGTGGCGACCACCAGCGCGTCGTACTCGAGGACGTCGCCGCCGGCAAGGGGGACCTGGTCTGCCTCGAGGTCGACGTGGTCGATCTCGGTCTCGTGGAAGTCGACACCGGCGCGTAGCTGGCACCAGCGGGACCGGACGATGTCCTTGGGCTGGCTGATGCCGAAGGCGACCGGCACCTGACCGGGCTGGTAGATGCGGCGGTCATCCCTGTCGACCACGGCGATGCCGGCCTCTCGCCGCCCGTGGGCGCGGCGCAGCCGGTTCGCGAGCAGCGTCCCGCCGGTCCCGCCGCCCAGGATCACGATCCGCGGTGCCGTCGCCTGACCTCCTGTCCTCCCGGTGCTCGCAGATGGCGCGACCGCACCCTTCGACAGAGTCTCTGCTTCCACGCAGCACCATTCCAGGGCCGATGGGCTCTTCTGTCTGCGCCGACTTGGTCCATCACCCAAGCCCCGAGCTCTGCACGCGACAGGTTGGGCGGCGGATCGGTCGGCACGAGCAGTTGAAGGGGGACATGGACGCCAAGAAGCCAGACTCTGCCCACGCATCGGTCCCCTGGAACCTCACAGGTGACCGGAGGACCATCACCCTGCCGGTGGTGGGACCCCTCCGCGCAAAGGTGGCCGGGGCAGGGTGGACCTCGGCCTACGGGTGCTCGCCACCGTCGCCGACGACTCGAGCATCCTCACCCACCTCCCAATCCCGCTCCCCTCCGGGCCACGCTCCAAGAGCGCCGCCGGGTGGGACGACAGCTCCCCCGGCGTATCCCAGCCTCAGTGGACCATAGGGCGCGTGGTGCGCTGACTCTGGCCACCTCGTCGCTCGCCAGCGCTCCGGATCCCCGCCGGCAGCAAGGCGCAGCCGACTTCAGGCTCTACGATCGACTGGGACAGTCCTCGGCAGACGGAGAACGACACCATGCCCGAGCACGACGAGTGGTCCCCCGACGAGCCGTTGGGCGCCGAGGCGTTCGAGCAGGGCGACGAGGCGCTCGACGAGAGTACGAGGACCGACCCGGACCTGGTCGAAGCCGTCGAGAACGATCCGTCCCTCGATCCGGCGCTCCAGGTGGACGAACGTGAGCTCGAAGAGGTCGGGGCCGAGCTCGACGACCCAGAAGCGATCGTGACCCTCGAGGGTGGCAGCGACGACCCCGACGGGCTGGGCGAGCCCTCCGGCCACACGCTCGCCCGGCGCGAGGATGAGGAGGAGGGCTGGGACCTCGACGCCCCGATCGTGCCCTCGGACGACGCCGAAGACGAGTCGGACGAGGAGTGACTGCGCCGGCGCCGACGGCGGGCCAGGGCCCGGAGGTTCCGTAGGGGCGAGGCAGTCGTCGCAGCGTGGCGCGCTCGCGTGGCGCGATAGTGCCCCATGGGCTCTGGTGCCGGCACGCTGCGCGGCATCCTCCGTCCCCCATGGGTGAGCCGGACGCTGACCCTGGTCTGGTCCGCCAGGGTGTCGATGAGCGCAGGGCGGGCGCTCGCCGGGGTGGTCGCCCCGCTCTACCTCGCGGCGACCGGCTTCGGCGGGCTGGAGCTCGGAGAGCTCTTCGTCGGGGTCGCGCTGGCTTCCGCGGTGCTCTCGGCGGGCGTCGGACTGCTCTCGGACCGCGTCGGGCGCAAGCCGTTCCTCATCGTGTTCCCGATGCTCACCGCGGCTGCAGCGGTGGTCTTCGCCACCGTCCATTCGGTGCCGGTGCTCTTCGTGGCGGCCGCCCTGGGCAGCTTCGGGCGCGGATCGGGTGCGGGAGCGGGGGCGGTCGGCCCTTACCAGCCGGCGGAGTCCGCCCTCGTGACCGAGATCGCGCCGGCCGAGTGGCGCAACAGCGCGTTCGGGCGCCTGCAGTTCGGGGCGTCGCTTGGCGCGCTCGCAGGGTCGCTGCTCGCACTGCTCGGCGGGGGTCGTCACGTGCGCCCCGAGGCAGCGCTCTCCACCTTCAGGCCAGCGTTCGTCGCGATCGCAGTGGTCTCGCTGGCGGCCGGCGTGCTCGCACTGTGGATGACCGAGCCGGCGCA
>JAJYXS010000201.1:1188-3526 GCA_021801615.1 Actinomycetes bacterium | reverse complement strand
GACGTCCCCGGCTGCCGGTCAAGTCCCTGAGCCTCCTCGTGAGGCTGGCGGCGACCAACTCGGTCAACGGTCTGGCCGTCGGCATGATCGGCCCGTTCCTCACCTACTGGTTCTACAGGCGTTTCGGCGTGGGGTCAGGGGAGATCGGCCTGTTGTACGCGGTGGTGAACGCGGTGAGCATGAGCTCGGCCCTGTCTGCGTCGGGCCTCGCCAGGAGGTGGGGCCTGGTACGCACGGTTGCCGTGGTCCGGGCGCTCACCGCGGTGCTGATCCTGCCGCTCGTGCTCGCGCCAAGCTTCGTCCTCGCGGGCGTGGCCTACGCGCTGCGCATGGTCGTCCAGCGCGCCGGCATGCCGCTGCGCCAGTCGTACGTCGTCGCGATGGCCGATCCCGAGGAGCGGTCGTCGGTCGCGGCGCTCTCGAACGTGCCGAGCCAGGTGGTCATGGGGCTGAGCCCCCTCGCCTCCGGGTACTTGCTCGACGACGTGAGCCTGAGCCTGCCCTTCGAGATCGCCGGCCTCCTCCAGCTCGTCAACGCCGCGATGTACTGGTACTTCTTCCGTCGCATGCCCCCGGTGGAAGAGCTCCCCCACGACGTACCGCCTGTGCCCGAGCATGACGAATGAGCCAGGCTTGCCCCCGCGCGCTGCTCGCGAGCTGTTCAACAGGCGTAGTCGCCGTCGAACCCGTGCACGTTGTCGGTGTACTGGATGAGCGTGATCGGCCCCGACGGCATGGTGTGGCCATTCGACGTGGCGACCGCACGAGCGGTCGCGCACTTCGTGGCCGGAGGAGGTCCTCCCCACCAGGCGGGGAAGAGCGGCCCAGACGGGTCGTACGTGCCCATCCAGGTTGTCCATGTGTCGAAGGCGAAGTAGAAGCCGACTGTCGCGACGCCGCGCGCGTGCAGCGCGTCCACCGCGCCCATGACCACCGACGCGTTCGCCGTCTTGTTGGACGACCAGTTCGCCTGCTCGATGTCGAGCCACCAGGGGACGGTGGCTCGCGCGTTGATCATCTTCGCAGCGGTCACGAAGTTGCTGTCCGCTTCCGCGTACCCGAAGTTGCACGCAGAGGGGACCGGTGCGGACGCGCAGGCGGGCTGGGCTGCCGACGAGGTGCCGTAGATCATGAACATGTACAGGTTCAGCCCCGGTCCCGCCCAGGTGACCTCTGTCACGAAGCACGGGTTCGTGTGGGCGTCGCCCCAGCTGTCGATCTCGATGATGCCGATCGTGTGGACGCCCGCGGGGAAATTGCCGCACTGGTACCTCGAGATGTCGTAGCCGTAGCTGCCGGGCGCGTACGCGAGCGCGACCGGGTCGCCGTCACCCTTCGCCGGCGCCATGGCGACGACCGGCGAGCCGACGGGCGCATGGACGACGCCGAAGAGCTCGGCTGTGCCGAACGGCGTCACGCCACCCTGGGATGTGGTGAGCCAATACCCGTTGCCGCTGAACATCGCTGCCATCGCCGTCACCGGGTGCGGCAGGGTGCGCCCTCCGAGCGAGCCGTAGTACTTCGCGTTCCCGAAGTCGAAGACGCCGCCGTCGGCCGCGACGAGGCGGTACCCGTGACCTGTGAGGCTGGCGGTCATCCCCACGACAGGCGCATCGAGCCGTCGGCCGGCCATGGACCCGTAGAACTTCGCCGTGCCGAAGTCGAAGACTGCGCCGTTGCCGGCAGCCAGCCAGTAGCCGCGTCCTGTCGGCATCGCTGCCATTGCGACGACCGGTTCGCCGAGGCGCTTGCCCGCGAGGGAGCCGAGGTCCGGCGCATCGAAGCCGAACACGGCGCCGTCCTTTGCCACGAGCCAGTAGCCACCGGTAACGGGGTCCTCCGCCATGGCGACGACCGGGGCAGCGAGGCGTTGTCCAGCCAGCGAACCGTGGAGCTCGGCAGTCCCGTACGCGTAGACGCCGCCGTTGGCGGTGACGAGCCAGTAGCCCGTGCCTGTCCTGGTCGAGGTCATGGCCACGACCGGCGCGGCCAGCTTCACGTGCGACGCTGTGCCGAGCTTCGGAGCCCCGCCGAACGCGTAGACCGTCCCGCCCGCCGTGGCGAGCCAGTACGCCTGCTTGCTCCTCGGGAGCGCCGCGACCGATGTCGCTGCCGGCGGCGCTTTCGCGGTCGGTGGCGCGGACCCTGTCGCCTTCGGTGTCGAGGTCGGTGACGTCAAGGACCCTGTCGCAGCGGTCGGTGTCGCAGCCGACCCTGTCACAGCGGACTCTGTCGCCGGCGATGTCGAGGTCGGTGACGTCGGGGACCCTGTCGCAGCGGACGGTGTCGCAGCCGACCCTGTCGCAGCGGACGGTGTCGCGGCCAACCCTGTCGCAGC
>JAJYXS010000201.1:0-1178 GCA_021801615.1 Actinomycetes bacterium | reverse complement strand
GTTCGCGCCCGACGGTGTCGACGGCGCTGTCGCGGACGGTGTCGACGGCGCTGTCGCGGACGGTGTCGACGGCGTCGCCCCGCTGGTGCCCGATGACGGGATCCTCGTCGCGGTCGACGACGACGTCGACTGCGAGGCGCCGGCAGTCGTGCCTGCGATCGCGAGGACGAGGCCGCCGGTCACGAGGACGGATGCGGCGATCGTCTTCGCCGGCTTCCTGACGGTGCGCTCGGGCCTGCGCTTGCGTCTCGTGGGCGCATCCCCAGCCACGCACGGGCTCTTCCCCTCGGTGCCCATGTCCATCCTTTGACGTCGTCGTGTACGGACTTCCGCACCGGTCGACCGCGGGCACCCGACCGGACCTCGCCGGGAGGCCAGGAGATGGGACAGGATGTGCGGCAGCCGCCGAGGGCGACCCGCACCACCGCTCTGCCTTCCCCAAGTGGGCTCCCCGCGGCCCAGCCGACGACCGCATCGGCCGCTTCCGGCGCGAGACTACAAAGCGTTGACGGAGAATGCGAGCGTCCAGGTCAACGCGTGTGTTTCCCGACAGTGCGCCCCAGCTTCCCGCCGGGGTCGCGGTGCCCGAGCGGTACGGTGCCACGAGATCGACGCGCATGGATCGGCGACGTACGCGTGCAACGGTCGGAGACCGCCGTCGTACGCGTGCAACGGTCGGAGACCGCCGCCGGACGGGCAGTTCGAGGCTTCGCGCGAACGAGCCCGATCCGCGGTGCCAACATATTGAGCCGTGGAACCGCTTTGCTTGTCCGCCGGCGCTGACGAGCGCCCCATGGAGCCGACGACGCGTGCGACATGGCCGACGACGCGTGCGACATGGGGCCCCACACACAGCGGTCGTGCGCTGCAGGGCCAACCGCGGACATCGCGCAGCCCGCGCCGCAGGGGCCTGCGCGCGGCGCTCGCGGTTGGGCTCACGGTCCTGGCGCTCCTCGTCGGCGTCGGGGTCGGCTACGGGGTATGGAGCGGCGGGGGGGCGGCGTCGGCGTCGACGGCGGCGAGGTCGACGGCGGTCCGCGCCTTCGTTGCGAGCAGTGTGGGCCTTTCGAGGACCGGCCAGGGGTTCACATCCACGACGACACCGCTGACAGGGCCCCGGGGCACAGGCGCGACAAGGGTGTCTTCGGCGACCGGCGCGCCCTCGGACATCGCTCGGA
>JAJYXS010000001.1 GCA_021801615.1 Actinomycetes bacterium | reverse complement strand
CTCCTCGACGGTCCCGGCGGCGATCGCCCGGTCGAAGCTCGGCCAACCCGACCCGGAGTCGAACTTGGCGTCGGTGGAGAACAGCGGCGTGTCGCAGCCGGCGCAGCGGAAGACCCCCTCCTCGTCGACGTGGAGGTACTTGCCCGACCACGGCGGCTCGGTCGCGCCAGCCCGCAGCACCTCGTAGCGCTCGGGAGAGAGCCGCTGACGCCACTCCTCGTCGCTCAGGTCCAGCTCGGGTGCGGCCATGGCGTCCTCCTCTTCCTCTTGCTCCCTTGCCGGTCCCCAGAGGGCCCCGGGGAACCCCCGGCGCGAGCCCCTCTTTGCATCGCCTCACGCCGGGACGAGATTGCCCTGCTCGAGGGTACCGGTCGGCCGGCGACCTCGTTGCGCGACGGCGCGCAGGGCCAGGTCGCCGACGGCGATAATTTCCGGTCGTGCGCTCCGCCACGCCGCGTGCCCGAGGCGGTCTTGTTCTGGGTCACGCCGCGTGGGTCGGACGGCCTGCGGCCGGAGGCGACGAGGGCGTCGTCGATCCCGGGCGCGCAGGGCGCGCGCTCCTCGAGCTGGTCGACACCGCCGTCGAGCTCGGGTTGGGGTGGCTCACGATCCAGGAGCCCTCAGGCGGGGAGGCGCTCAGGGCCCGGGCCGCCGAGCTCGCAGGACGTGGAGTCCTCGTGGCCGACTGCGGGGGAGCTTTCGGAGACGGCGCGCCGGGGTCCCAGGCCCTCGCGCACCTGGAGGGGCCTGGGCTGCGGGTCCTCCTCGCCGAAGAGGGGTCCGGGCGCCGCGAGCTCCTCGGCGCGGTGCGCGAGCTGGCCGCACGCTCCGTCGAGCCCGCGCAGGTGAGCGAGGCCACGATCGCTGCCACGCTCGCGGTGCCCGACGTGGACCTCCTGGTGCTCACGGGGGGCGACCGAAGGGTGCCGGACCTCCTCGTCTGGCAGGTGGCCTACAGCGAGATCGTCGTCCTCGACGATCCCTGGCCGGACGTCGCAGGGGAGCAGTTCCGCGCGGCGGTGGCCGAGTTCCGCAGGCGCGAGCGTCGCTACGGCGGCCTCGTGGCTTCACGATGACGGTCACGAAGGTCGCGGCCGTCGGCTGCCTCGCGCTGCTCGGCTTCGTGTGCTGGCTGGCGGCGGCCGGGGTGGGCCCGGCCCGCGAGGGCCTCATCAGCGTCTTCGCGCTCGTCGTGCTCGTCGGCGGCGGCAACCTGCTCTCGGGGCGCGCCGGCACCTACGGTGGCCGCCGGACCCCAGCCCTCCGGGACCCCGGTGCGCCGGAGCCCGACGGGCTGGACGCGGCCCGCCACGACGAGCCTGCTCCGTGACGCTGCTTCGTGACTCGGGGGTGGTGCTGCGCACGTACCGCCTCGGCGAGGCGGACCGGATCGTGGTGCTGGTCACCGCGGACCACGGCAAGGTCCGGGCGGTCGCAAAGGGCATCCGCAAGACCACGAGCAGGTGGGGCGGCCGGCTCGAGCCGCTCAGCCATGTGGCGATCCTCTTCTGGCAGGGGCGGAGCGATCTCGCTGTCGTGACCCAGGCGGAGGTCGTCGACCACTTCCCCCGGCTGCGCGACGACCTCGAGCGTGTCGCATGCGGGTTGTCGATGCTCGAGGTCGTCGACCAGGTGGCGCTCGAAGGCCATCCCGACCCGGGTCTGTACCGGATGGTCGTGGGTGCGCTGCGCGCGCTGGCCGACGAGCGGAACGACCCGGCGATGGTGGCACCCGCCTTCTTCCTCAAGGTGCTCGCCCACGAGGGAGCCGAGCCTGTGCTGCACGCCTGCGCGGCGTGCGGAAGGCCCGAGGGCGAGGTCGAGCTGGTCGCGTTCGACCTCACGGAGGGCGGGACGCTGTGCAGGGGATGCCGGCGGGGCCGGGCGGTGAGCCCTGACGCGCTCGAAGTCGTGCGCGCGGTGCTCGGTGGGGGGCTCGGACGAGTCCTCGCCGGTCCCCGCCCCGCCTGCGCCGAGGAGGTCGCGAGCCTGGCGACCGAGGCCATGGAGGTGCACATCGACCGCAGGCTGCGCGCGGTGCGCACGGCGGCGGGTCTCACCTGGTGAGCGAGACGGCGAGCCCAGGCCCGCTGGTCCAGCGCCCGCAGGACCCAGAGGAGCTCGGCGTCTACGTCCATGTGCCGTTCTGCCGGGACCGGTGCGACTACTGCGCGTTCGCGACGTACACCGACCGGGACGCGCTGATGGAGCGCTACGTCGCAGCCTGTGTCACCGAGGTGACGCGCGCGATGCAGGCGGGCGCGCTCTGGGAGGCGACGAGCGTCTTCTTCGGCGGGGGCACGCCCTCGCGCCTTTCGGCGCCGTTGCTCGCAGCCATCCTCACCGCGATCCCGCGCACGGCCGATGCCGAGGTGACGGTCGAGTGCAACCCCGAGGACGCATCCATGGAGCGGTTGTGCGCGTACCGCGAGGCTGGGGTCACTCGGATGTCCTTCGGGGTCCAGTCCACCGCGCCCCATGTGCTCGCGGCCCTCGGCCGGCGCCATGACCCGGCTTCCGTGCCCCGGGCGCTCGAGGCCGCTGCTGCTGCCGGCTTCGTACTCGTGAACGTCGACCTCGTCTACGGCGCGCAGGGGGAGACCGACGACGACTGGGCCCGCACGATCGACGACGTCCTCTCGCTGCCGAACCCCCCTGGCCACGTCAGCGCGTACGCGCTGACGGCCGAGCCTGGGACGCCGATCGGCCGGGACCGTGCGCGCCATCCCGACGACGACGTGCAGGCGTCGCGCTACGAGCTCGCCGATGCAAGGCTCTCCTCCGCCGGCTATCGCTGGGAGGAGGTGTCCAACTGGGCGCTCCCGGGTCAGGGCTGCCGGCACAACCAGCTGTACTGGCGACAGGGGAACTACCTGGGGATCGGTGCCGCCGCGCACTCCCACCGGGCCGACGACGCGGCAGGCCGACGGTGGTGGAACCTCCGTACGCCCGAGCGTTACCTGAAGGCCGTCGAGGCGGGTCGATCTCCTGTGGCGGGAGAAGAGCGCGTGGAAGGCGATCGGCGCGAGCTCGAGCGGCTCATGCTGTCGTTGCGCACCCCCGCCGGGGTCCCTGCCTCGGCGCTGCCCGACGTGGCCGAGCTCGACGGGCTGGTCGTGCGCGAGGGAGGTCGCGCGGTGCTCACGGTGCGCGGGCGCCTCGTGGCGAACGCAGTCTCGTCGATGCTCCTCGTCGGCTCCTCGTCGAGCGGATCTTCGTGACGAGCCCTGCCTGCGCTCCGGTATCCTGCCGTTCCATGACGGCGGAGCCAGATGCCATTCGAGCACCTGCGCAGGAGGCCGGAGACCTGATGGCCGGCGACCTCCTGGAGAAGGTCGTGAGCCTGTGCAAGCGCCGTGGTTTCATCTTCCAGTCTGCGGAGATCTACGGCGGCTTCCGCTCCACCTACGACTACGGACCGCTCGGCGTCAACATGCTGCGCAACGTGAAGGACGCGTGGTGGCGCTCGATGGTCCAGCTGCGTGACGACGTCGTCGGCATCGACGCGGCGATCCTGTCGCCGCCCAAGGTCTGGGAGGCCTCGGGCCACCTGCAGAACTTCACGGACCCGCTCGTCGACTGCCGCCAGTGCCACAGCCGCTGGCGTGCGGACAAGCTGACAGGCCCCTGCCCGGCCTGCGGCTCGACCGACTTCACCGAGGCTCGCCCGTTCAACCTCATGTTCAAGACGCACGCGGGCCCCGTGGAGGACGAGGGCGCCGTCGCCTACCTCCGGCCCGAGACCGCCCAGGGCATGTTCTTGAATTTCGCGAACGTGCTTCAGACGACTCGCAAGAAGCCTCCGTTCGGCATCGCCCAGGTTGGCAAGTCCTTCCGCAACGAGATCACGCCGCAGAACTTCGTGTTCCGGACGCGAGAGTTCGAGCAGATGGAGATGGAGTACTTCGTACCCCCGGCCGAGAGCGCCAAGTGGCACGAGTACTGGATCAACGAGCGGTACCGGTGGTACGTCGAGCTCGGGATACCTCCAGACAAGCTCCGCCTGCGCCCGCACGGCCCCGACGAGCTCTCGCACTACTCGGTCGCGACCTCCGACGTGGAGTTCCTCTTCCCCTGGGGCTGGGACGAGCTCGAGGGGATCGCGAACCGCACCGACTTCGACCTGCGACGCCATGCGGAGGCCTCCGGGACGCGTCTCGACTACTTCGACCAGGCGACCGGGGAACGGTACGTCCCTTACGTCATCGAGCCGGCCGGAGGCGTGACGCGCACGATGATGGCGTTCCTGCTCGCCGCCTACGACGAGGACGAGGTGGGGGGCGAGGCCCGCACGGTGCTCCGTCTCCACCACCGGCTGGCTCCGTACCAGGTCGCGGTGCTGCCGCTCTCCAAGAAGGCGCAGCTCGAGTCCATGGCACGCGAGGTGCTCCAGCTCCTCCAGCCTCACTTCATGTGCGACTACGACGTGACCCAGAGCATCGGCCGCAGGTACCGCCGCCACGACGAGATCGGGACCCCTTGGTGCGTGACCGTGGACTTCGACTCGCTTGAGGATCGAGCCGTGACGATCCGCGAGCGCGACACCACCGGCCAGGTGCGCGTGCCAGTCGAGACCCTGGTGCCGGAGCTGCAGCGCCGCGCCGGCGGCTGACGGCTGCTGGACGCATCGAGCGTCCTCGCTCGACGGCGCGCGGCGGGCTGCGTCGGCGCCACGCCCGCCCGAGCCCACAGGCGCCCGAGGCGCGGCTCGCACGATCCCCCTGGCAGCCGTAAGGTGGGTCCGTCCCCCAGAGTAGATCGCGCCCTGCGACACGGACCGTGAGCCGGGCCTCGCAGGGCCAGGAGGCTCCATGCCGTACGTCTTCGACTTCGACCATTCGCACCGCCGCCCCCCGATGGAGATGAAGGACCTTCTCGGGGGGAAAGGCGCCAACCTCGCCGAGATGACGTCCGTCCTCAGGCTGCCGGTGCCGCCGGGCTTCACGATCTCGACGGAGGCGTGCCGCGCCTACATGGAGGCCGGGTGGCCCGAGGGGCTCGACCGGGAGGTCGCCCGGGCGAGAGAGCGTCTCGAGCGTGCCATGGGCAAGGAGATCGGCGATCCTGCCGACCCGCTGCTCGTGTCGGTGCGCTCCGGGGCGGCGTTCTCCATGCCCGGGATGATGGACACCGTCTTGAACCTCGGGCTGAACGATCGGTCGGTCGAAGGGCTCGCCAAGCAGACCGACGACGAACGGTTCGCGTACGACTCGTACCGGCGCTTCGTGGCGATGTACGGGCGGATCGTCCTGGGCATCCCCGGCGAGGAGTTCGACGCGCTCTTCGACGCGGCGAAGGAGCTCGCCGGAACGACCTCCGACGCACGCGTGCCGACCGAGCTGCTGCGCTACCTCGTGGGCTCCTACCAGCAGACCGTCGAGCGCCACACCGGTGTGCCGTTCCCCCAGGACCCGACCGACCAGCTCCACGGAGCGATCGAAGCGGTGTTCCGCAGCTGGAACGGCGCCCGGGCGGTCGCGTACCGAGAACGCGAGCACATCCCCCACACCCTCGGCACCGCGGTCAACGTGCAGGCGATGGTCTTCGGCAACCGGGACGACCGCTCGGGGACCGGCGTCGGGTTCACCCGAGACCCGGCGACGGGTTCCCGGGGCGTCTACGGGGACTTCCTCGTGAACGCCCAGGGCGAGGACGTCGTCGCCGGCATCCGCAACCCGGAGCCCCTGTCCGAGCTGGAGCGGACCTTTCCCGATGTCTACCGCGAGCTGATGGACGTGTTCGACCGGCTCGAGCGTCACTACCGGGACATGTGCGACACGGAGTTCACCATCGAGCAGGGCAAGCTCTGGATGCTCCAGACCCGCGTCGGCAAGCGGACGGGGCGGGCCGCCTTGAAGATGGCCGTTGACATGACGAAGGAGCCGAAGATCCGCCTGACCCGCGCCGAGGCAGTGTCGAGGATCACCGAGGACCATCTCGCCGCCGTGCTCCACCCGCAGTTCGCCGGGACGGGCTACCAGGTGATCGCGAAGGGCCTCGCCGCGTCGCCCGGCGCTGCAGTCGGCCGGGCGTACTTCACCGCCGACGACGCAGAGGCCGCCGGGAAGCGGGGCGAGCACGTGGTGCTCGTGCGCAACGAGACCTCCCCCGAGGACGTGCACGGCATGCTCGCGGCCGACGGCGTCCTGACCGCGCGCGGCG
>JAJYXS010000126.1 GCA_021801615.1 Actinomycetes bacterium | reverse complement strand
CCAGATCCTCGCCTCACTCGCCCGCTACTGCGAGCGGGTGTCCGCAGCCGCCGCCGGAGCGAAGGAGGCCTGATGGCAATTATCCCCCGAACCTCCGGTTCAGGACACTAGGCTCGTGGGCTCCCTGGCCTTGGTGTGCTGGACCACCCTGGGCTTGGTGTGCTGGACCACCCTGGGCGTGGTGGGCTCGTGGGCTCCCCGGGGTTTGGCGGCTCCCTGGGGCTTCAAGCTGGCTTGGCGCCGGTCGATCCGATCTAGACTCGGGGCACCGGGCCTGGCATCCCGGCACAGCACACCTCCCGGACCGACAACCCCGCGGATGGGCGACCAGGCTGTCCCCGCCGGTCATATGGGAGGCTTCCCCAAAGGGGGTTCGACACGTGATCAGGCTCCAACGTCCCCTCCCGGATCGCTACACCAGCGCGTCCCCGGACCAACTCGCGAAATGGATCGGTGCCGCGAAACGCCGTCTTGGCGACCGCGTGCTCGTCCTTGGCCACCACTACCAGCGCGACGACGTCATGGTATGGGCGGACGCCCGAGGCGACTCCTTCGCCCTCTCCCGCGTCGCCGCAGCTCGCCGAGACGCAGAGTTCGTCGTCTTCTGCGGCGTCCACTTCATGGCCGAGGCCGCCGACATCCTGACCGCACCGGACCAGAAGGTCCTCCTCCCGGACCTGAACGCGGGCTGCTCGATGGCCGACATGGCCCACATCGACGAGGTCGAGGACGCATGGGACGCGCTCGCCCGCGTGACGGACGCAGAGCGCGTCCTCCCGATCACCTACATCAACTCGGCCGCCGCCCTGAAGGCCTTCGTCGGCCGGCGCGGCGGCGCCGTCTGCACCTCCTCGAACGCCCGCGCCGTCCTGCGCTGGGCGCTCGCGCCGTCCCCCCGGATGTCGGCCGGGCCTGGGGGGCCCGCTGCATCGTCCGGACAGGGCTCGCAGGCAGGGGAACCCCGCGCCGACAAGGTCGTCTTCTTCCCCGACCAGCACCTCGGGCGCAACACCGGGTTCGACCTCGGCTACAGCGCAGAGGAGATGGCGGTGTGGGACCCGCGGCGCGACCTCGGCGGGCTCACCGAGGCGGAGGTGAAGACCGCGCGGCTGCTCCTGTGGAAGGGCCACTGCTCGGTCCATCAGCGGTTCCGGCCCGAGCACGTCGCGGCCTTCCGTTCCGAGCACCCAGACGGGATCGTGCTGGTGCACCCCGAGTGCGCGCACGAGGTGGTCGAGCTCGCCGACGAGGTCGGCTCCACGGACCACATCATCCGAGCGGTCCGCGCCGCGCCAGCCGGCTCCGTGCTCGGCGTCGCCACCGAGATCCACCTCGTGAAACGGCTCGGCGACGAGCACCCCGACAAGACGGTCGTCTGCCTGGACCCGCTCGTCTGCCCGTGCGCGACGATGTCGCGCATCGACCCCATGCACCTCGCGTGGGTGCTTGAGGGGCTCGTGGAGGGAGAGGTGCGCAACCGCATCACCGTGGACGAGGAGACCGCGAGCTGGGCGCGCGTCGCCCTCCAGCGGATGCTCGAGATCACCTGATCCTCGGTTCCGCCGGCTCTCACGGCGAAAAGGTAGGAGGCGCTCGGCGGACCGCCCGAGGGGCGAGGCAAGGCGGGCCGCCCGAGAAGGCCAGGCAAGGCGCTGTCCGACGGGGCGAGGCAAGGCGGCGAGCTCACCGCCGCTTCGTGCCGCGACGGTCGCGGAGACCCCCACCCGAGTGCGCTGCGCCCGAACGGGCTTCCCCAGCTCGGACCTGTAGAGTTGCACCCAGTGCAAATCTCGCCCAACAGCTCCGGACGGGGAGATGCCCGGCTCGACGCCGAGGAGCTCGCCGACGCGCAGGGGCGCCGGGAGCACAAGAAAGACGCGGTGCGACGCGCGCTGCGCAGCGCTGCGCTCCGCCTCGTCGAGGAACGGGGCCTGCACGAGGCCACCGTCGAGGACATCACCGAAGCTGCAGGCGTCTCCAAGCGGACGTTCTTCAACTACTTCTCCTGCAAGGAGGATGCGCTCGTCGGTCCCGGGCGCGAGCTCGGTGAGCACATCGCCGACGAGTTGGCGCGACGCCCCGCCGAGGAGTCCACGCTCCAGGCCCTCCACGCGGTGCTCAGGGGAGTCGTCGCTGCCGCCGAGCGCTCCCCTGGCCGCCTTGCCGACTGGGCCACGCGGATCCAGCTCGTACAGACCTATCCCGACGTGCTCGTTCCACGACAGCTGGCGGCGTTCGCGGACCTCGAGCGCTCGATCATTGCCGGCGTCGTACGGCGGACCGGCGCCGAGGACGTCGTCGATGCGCCACAGGTCGACGGCGCCACACGGCTGTTCCCCGCCGTCGCCGCCGCCGCTGCGGTCGCGATGCTCCGAGTGGCGTTCAACCGCTGGAGGCAACAAGGGAACAGGACCCCGCTACCAGCCCTCGTCGACCGCGCGTTCGACGAGCTGGCAGGCCTGATCGCCGATCCCGCGCCGCGCCCTCGCCCGCGCCGTCCCCCGTCGCGCGCCTCCCGGTCCGGAACCCCTCGCTCCGGAACCCCTCGCTCCGGAACCCCTCGCTCCGGAAGCTCCTCGTCGGTCGGGCGAGGGTGACCCTCAGGAGGATGCCCACGTGAACCGAGCCTTCAGCCAGCTGGCGCGCGCCGTCGTGCGATTCCGGGTGCTCGTCGTGCTGGCGTGGATCGTCCTCGCGATCGTCGCATCGAGGGCGCTGCCCTCGATGACGAGCGAGGTGAACAACAACAACAGCCAATTCCTGCCCGCCAGCGCTCCGAGCGAACGGGCGGCGACCCTGGCAGCGCCGTTGCTGGGGAACACCATCGGCGACAGCCAGCTCCTGGTCGTCAGCTCCACGTCGCAGGGGACGCTGACCCCTGCGGATCAGCGAGCGATCCAGACGCAGGTCGCGTCACTTCGCCGGGTACCTGGCGCGCTGAAGGTGGTAGAAGCCAGGGTGTCGCCCAACGACACCGCCGCGGAGGTCGTCGTGACCGCCTCGGTGAGCGCGTCGGACATCAGCGCCCAGAAGACGCTCGTCGACCACGTGCAGGCTGCCGTCACACACGTTCGCGCCCCCCCAGGCCTCGAGGTGCACCTGGCCGGCCCGGTCGCGACCAACGTCGCGAACCAAAAGAGCTCGGACAAGACGGGTGGGCGCATCCAGGGTCTGTCGTTCCTGCTGATCATCCTCCTGCTGCTCGTCATCTTCCGGGCACCGCTCGCCGCGCTGATCACGCTCGTCCCGCCCGGCTTCGCGCTCGTGGTCTCCTACCGCTTCATCGGGGCACTGGGCGCCCATGGCCTGAAGATCTCCGAGATCACCGACATCCTGCTGATCGTGCTCATGCTGGGCGCGGGCACCGACTACGGGCTCTTCTTGGTGTTCCGGGTACGCGAGGCGATCCGGGACGGCAAGGACCCCAAGGACGCGGTGGTCTACGCACTCGTGCGCGTAGGGGAGTCGATCAGCGCGTCCGCCGGCACCGTCATCCTGGCTCTGCTCACCCTGCTGTTCGCGACCTTCGGCATCTACCACGACCTCGGCATCCCGCTTGCGGTCGGCATGGGGGTGATGCTCCTGGCAGGGCTCACCCTGCTGCCGGCGCTGCTCGCCATCTTCGGACGTGCGGCATTCTGGCCGACCCGGGTCGCCCCGGGCAACGACCGGCGTGGATGGTGGGGACGGGTCGCCGGTCGCCTGGTCCAGCGGCCCTCGGTCACCCTGGGCATGGGCGTGGTGGTGTTCCTCGCGCTCGCAGTTGCCGCGCTCGGCTACCACTCCGCCGGGTTCGGCGGGGCCACCACAGCGCCTGCCGGCAGCAGCGTCGCCAAGGGCAACGCGATCCTCGCCGCTGAGTTCCCCCACTCCAGCGCCAACCCGGCCAATCTGGTGCTCGCGTATCCCGCGTCGGTGTGGAGCGACCCGGCACCGCTCGCCACGGCCCAGCGCTCCTTGGAGGCGTCCAAGCAGTTCAAGGAGCTCTCAGGTCCCCTCGATCCGAACGGGACGCCGATCACCCCGACCCAGCTCTCGGCGCTCCACGCGAAGCTCGGCCCTCCGGCCGCGCTCCCCGCCGCGGAGCCTCCAGGCACCGCCGTGCCGCTCTCGCTCTACAACGCCTACCGCGCAGAGGCGCTCTACGTGAGCACGAGCGGACGCATCGTGCAGTTCGAGGCCTCGCTCGTGGCCGGCGGCCAGCAGAGCACCGCGGCGATGAACGCAACCCCACGGATCCGCCGGGTCGTCGCCGCCGCGGCGTCCAGGTCAGGGGCGCACGCGAGCGGCGTGGCGGGTGAGGCTGCGGCGCTCTACGACGTCTCGAGCGCATCGAACCACGACCTGCTCCACGTCATCCCGATCGCCATCGTCGCGATCGGCATCCTTCTCGCGCTCGTCCTTCGGAGCGCGGTCGCCCCGCTGTACCTGATCGTGAGCGTGGCGCTCTCCTATTTCGCCGCGCTCGGCCTCTCGACGCTCGTGTTCATCGACCTCGTGGGGGACGATGGTCTCACGTTCATCCTGCCGTTCTTGATGTTCATCTTCCTCCTCGCGCTGGGGGAGGACTACAACATCCTGGTGATGACGCGCATCCGAGAGGAGGCGCACCAGCGGACGCTTCGAGCCGCGGTGATCGAGGCGATCGGCAGGACGGGGCCGACCGTCACTTCCGCGGGCATCATCCTGGCGGGCAGCTTCGCCGTGATCGGTTTCGCAGGGGGAGGAGGACCTGGTGGCAGCCAGATCCGCGCGATCGGCTTCGGCCTGGCCTTCGGCATCCTGATGGACACCTTCTTGGTGAGGACCTTGCTCGTCCCCTCGGTCGTCTCCCTGCTCGGCCGGTGGAACTGGTGGCCGGCGGCAGTGGGACGCCGCCATGCATCTACAGGCCCGAGGCCGCGTTCGGGAGTCCCCTCTCCGTCGTCTTCCTCGGATGCGCCCTCACGGGCGGTCCAGGCGCAGTGACCACGACCCCGGTCATCGACCAGCTCACTAGCCCGCAGCCGAACGGCGCACAGACGAGATCACGAGTGCGCGAGTGCGCGAGAGAGGCAAGAGACAATGACCAATTTCCCTTGTGCGGCGTGTGCCGCCGTCCGTAGGTTCGTACCAGGTGCTGGAGGAGGCACCTGGCGGCGAGCGTCCGGCACGTCGAGTTCGTCGGCGACGCAGTCCCGACCCTGCCGCCGAGGACCCGCGCATGAGAGGCCGCAATGCAGCTCGCTCTCCCACCAGTTCGCCGAACGCCGGCCGAGGATACCGGCGGCTCCCACCGCAGCGCGGGTCACGGCAACGACCCCGGCCCAATCGAGACCCTCGCGTGGGACCACTTCAGCGCCGAGGTGACAGACCTCGGCAGCCCGGTCGTCGTCCGGTGCCGCGGAGGTCTCGACTTCGCGTACGCAGAGCAGCTCCGCGAGGTCTTCGCCGGAATCGGCGCACGCGACGTGATCGTCGATCTCCGCAGGCTGACCTTCCTCGACAGGACAGGCCTCTCGGCGCTGCTCTCCGCCCGCCGCACCCTGGAGAACGCGGGTGGCGCGATGTCGATCCGAGGCGCCTCCGGCTCGGTGAGGCGCGTCTTCGAGGTCGCCGGAATGGCCGGCCTGCTCGACGACGAACCGAAGCCGCTCGGGTCACCAACCGCTGCGATGTGAGAGCCTCGAGGTTCTGGCATACCGACGTCGTCCCTCGAAACCCCGTCTCGCACGCGGTGCGCAGCTGCGCATTCCGGCGGCGTCGGCGCGAGCATGAAAGCCAAGCACGGGCCCGGGCCGCGCGCTTCGGCACGACCTCCCGCCGCCCTGCGCCCTCTCTCCAGCCGGCCAAAGCTCCTCCACCCGGCCGCGGTGCTTCCACCCGGCCTCCACCCGGCCGCGGGTCCTCCGCCATGCCTGCAGCCGGGCAAGGTTCCCCAAACCCGGCCCCGCCCGGCCTACGGCGGGTCGGGCCCGGGTGCTCGGGCTCGAAGGTCCTCTGCCCCCTGCGGCTCCGAGCCGGCCCTCTGCACCTGCGAGGTGGCGGCGGAGGTGGTGCCCCGCAGCTGCGAGGTGGTGGCGGAGGTGGTGCCCTGCACCTGGGAGGTGGCTCGGGCTGGGGTGCTCGGGGCCGTCTTGGTCTTCGGCCCGGTGCCCTTGTGCTCGGAGCGCCGGTGGCTGGCCC
>JAJYXS010000111.1 GCA_021801615.1 Actinomycetes bacterium | reverse complement strand
GTGTTCTTCTCCACGGGGACCAACGCCCCCGGCTCGATCGTCTTCGACCCCCTCTACCACCTCCCCTACGGCTGGACCCTGCAGGATCCGGGACGCTTCCTCATGGCCGCAGGGCTCGCCTACGGCGCGCTCGTCGGGCTCGCGTTCTCGGCCGCGTCAGAGCTGCTCGGCGCGCGCGCACGGGCCGCATCGGCACGCGTGCAGCGCGTGCCGCATCGGCTGCGCCTCACGGGCACCGGCGCGTTGGCCGTCGTCGCCGCGCTCGTGGCGGTCGTCCCGGGCTTCCCGCTCATCAGCGGCGCCGTGGTCCTCGGCGCACGCAGGACAGCCCGCGTGACGTTCCCTTCGAGCCACGTCTCCCTGCCGGCCTACTGGGCCGACGCAGCTGCGTACCTCAACGCCCGTACGCCGCACGCGACCGTGCTCGTGCTGCCGCCCGACGACTTCTACCAGATGCCCTACACGTGGTACTACGGCAACGACGGGTTCATCACCGACCTCCTCGACGCGCATGTCATCGACCCGTCGGCCCAGGGCTACGGCGCCACGAGCTCCGCGTCGTACCTGAACGGGGTCGTCGACGACGTCGCGACGAGCCTGCTCGCCGGGGACTGGCCGCTCGTGCGGCGCCTGCTCGGCGCGCTCGGTGCCAACGAGATCCTCCTGCGCGGCGACGTCGAAGCGCAGTTCCCGAGCCGCCACATCGTCTCGCCCGCCGCGCTCGCCCGGGCACTCGCCCGAGATCCCACGATCTCGCTCCTCCATCGCGACGGTCCGCTCCGGATCTACAAGGTGCACGAGCACCCGCTGGACGCGGTCAGGGCGGAACGGATCGTCACCGTGGCCTCTCGCTCCCCCGACCTCCGGGAGCTCGCGCTCTTCCCTGCCGGCACGGCTCTCGTGACCAGCGCGCCGCGGCGTGGGCTCCCGGCAGTCTCTTCCCTGCCGCCCCTTTCCCGCTGGCAGATGAGAGGTCGGAGGCTCGAGACGTCCCTCCAGCTCACACGTGGCCGGCGCTATCGGATCGCGCTGCTCGGGCCCACCTCGTCACGATCCGCGCTCGCCCAGCGCCTCTCCTCCCGGCTGAGGCGACCGTTCCATGCCGTCTGGGGAACCGGCGCCCGTGGACCGTGGGTGCGCTTCTCCCTCGAGCTCCCACGACCGCTCCTTGCCGACGGGAGCTTCGAGCGCGGCGCCTGGGGACCCGTGGGCAACTGCGATGCCGCACCGGGCACGACCGCGAGCGCACACCTCCACGCCTCGGTCCTCAGGACCGGCGGACCTGGCGGCGCGCCCGCGCTCGAGCTGTCCGCGGCCGGGGACGCCGCCTGTGAGTCCGAGACGACCGCCTGGCGGAGGGGCCCGGTGCTCCTCAGCCTCTGGACGAGGCATCTCTCCGGCGCCGCGCCCGCCCTGTGCCTGTGGGAGGAGCCGATCGGGCGCTGCGCCCCCGTGACACCCCTGCCGGCGAGCCGCTCGTGGTCTCGCTTCTCGGAGATCGTGACGCCGACACGGGGGACGAGACAGCTCTCGCTCTTCCTCTACGCGTACGGCCCCTCCACCGCTGCGTACGCGGACGTCTCGCTCACGCCGGCGCCCTCGCTGGACCTCCCCGTCGTCGTCGGGACGCCGATCACCGGGGGAGGGCCCCGGACGTCGCTGCTCGTCAGCCCGGACGCCTACGGCCCGGGTTGGTCGGCGCCGAGCCACGCTTCCTACGTCCGCGTCGACGGCGCGCGCGGCGGCTGGCTCACGAGCGGTGCGCCGGTGCGAGGTCTCCTTCGCTATGCCCCCACCCAGGACATCTGGCGCCTGGGCTTCCTCCCTTCCCTGGCTGCCGCCGGCATCGTCGTGGCGCTGCTTGGCACGTTCCTGCCCGAGGTGCGGCGCGACGGAGCCTTTCGGCGCAGGCGACGGCGCTGGCGCAGCCGCAGGCCCCCACTCGAGGCGGCGCGGTCCGCGCGAGGTAGGTCGCCATGAAGCCGGGCGATGTGGTGGTCGTCGTGCCGACGCGCAATTCGGCGCGGACGCTCAGGCCCTGCCTCGAATCGCTCGGACGCCAGAGCGTCCCGTGCCGGGTGGTCGTGGTGGACAACTTCTCCGACGACGACACGATGGCGATCGCCAAGGAGCTCGCGGACGTGTGCGTCTCCGCCGGACCGGAGCGATCGCGCCAACGAAATGTCGGTGCGCGCAGCACGCGAGAGCGCATCGTGGGCTTCGTCGACTCCGACATGGTCCTCGCCCCCTCGGTGGTCGCCGAAGTCGTCGCCGCGATCGAAGGCGGTGCGGGGATGGTCACGGTGCCCGAACGCTCCGTCGGCGACGGGTACTGGGCGCGCGTCCGGGCGTTCGAACGCGCCTTCTACGACGGCCGTGACGACGTCGAGGCGCCCCGCTTCTTTCGCAGGGATGTCTTCGAGCAGGTGGGGGGCTTCGACGAGGAGCTCGACGCCGGTGAGGACTGGGACCTCGCGCTGCGCGCCCGGCCGCTCGCGTCGCTCGGCCGCACCTCGAGCGCGATCATCCACCTGGAAGGCGCGCCGACGTACCTCCAGTGCTGTGCGAAGAAGGGAGGCTATGCCGCAGGCATCCGAGCGTTCGCACGAAAGCACGGCGTGGCAGCGCTCGGACGGGCCGCCAGACGGCCCTACCTGGAGGCGCCCTGGCGCCTCGTGTGGCCCCATCCGCTCCTCGGCGCGGGCCTTGTCGCGCTCAAGTCGGGCGAGGCCGTAGCCGTCGCGTGGCGGCTCGCACGCGACCCTCTGGAGACCCGCAGGCTCGGCGTTCCGCCCGCCGCCGCCCTCGGTAGGGAGAGCCTCGTCGCGGCGTATGCCGGAGCCGGCGGCGAGAGCTCGTCCCGCTCGACCCCGGCCGGACGGCCGAGGACGTGCGAGCTGGTGGTCCCTGCGTACAACGAGGCACCCCGCATCGCGCGTGCCCTCGACAGCGTGCGCGAAGCTCGCCTGCCCACCGGTTGGGCGTGGACGCGCTGGGCGGTGCTCGACGGCGCGAGCGACGACGACACTCCCGAGGTCGCCCGTGCGTGGGCCGAGGCCCACGCGTCGCCCCCGCTCGTCGTCCAGAGCGCCGTGGAGCGTGAGGGCAAGGCGGCAGCGCTCGGTGCCTGGCACGCGCGCGTCATGAGCGAGCTCGGAGCCGACCGCGACGGGGACCACGTCGTCGTGGTCCTCGACGCCGACGTCGCCGTCGAGCCGGGCTCCTTCTCGGCGTTGCTCGCCCCCTTCGTCCACGACGCCGTCGCCGTCGTGTGGGGAGCTGACGTCCCCGATACGCGTGCGTGGGGCACGCGCGCGTCGGGGTTCCAGATGGAGGCGGCGGCTCGCCTCGCCCGGTTCGCGGGGACGCGCTCGCCGCGCGCGTACGGGCGCTTCTTCGCCTACCGGCCCGCGCTCCTCGCCGACTTCTGCTGGGAGCGCGGGCAAGTGGACGACCTGCAGCTCTGCCGGCACGTGGCGGCGCGCGGCCTCGAGGTGCGCTCCGCGTGGGACGCGACGGTGAAGGTGACCCCCGCACACGGCTACGCGGACTTCTACCGCCAGACCTACCGGTTCTTCGAAGCGCGCGCGCGGGGGGCCGCGACGCAGGGGTCGAGCGGAGAGCAGCCCGGCCGACGGCTCGACCGGATCCTCGCCGTGGCATTGGCCGCGCGCGCCGACCCGCTGGGCGTGCTCGCCTACGCGCTCGCACGCCTCGTCTGCGCGGGCAGGCACGCGTTCGCACCGGTGCACTTTGGCGACGCCTGGGAGCCGGCGCGCTCCACGAAGGGATCGGTCGAGCGGAGCGGCGGTGAGGCGCGCCGCTCCCGAGTACCGACGGCGTGGGCTGGACCCGTACGGCGCGCGCTCGCCAAGCTGATGCTCGCCTGGCGCTGCTCGCGTGAGCTCGAGAACTGGCCCGAGGTCTTCACGAAGGTCCTCCTGGGCCGGCTCGGCTGGGAGCACGGGATGTTCCGCGCCGGCTCACGACAAGGAGTGGTGCTGCACGCGCCGAACACGGCTTCCGCGCGCTGGCCGCTCATCGAGGTGCTCGTCGACGACGTCTACCGCCTGCGAGGGTGGACGTTCGAGGACCCGGACGCGGCGCGCCTCGTTCTCGACGTCGGTGCGCACGTCGGCAGCTTCACCTGCGCGCTCGCGCCGCGTCTTCCCGGCGCCCGCTTCGTGTGCGTCGAACCCTCCCCCGTCGCCGCGGCGTGGCTCCGTGTGAACCTTCTTCGGAACGGGATCGGCGAGCGCGCAACAGTGATCGAAGCCGCCATCGCGGAGACCGAGGGCGACGCCGTGCTGGTCGGCGGCGACGAGGCGTCGTGCGGGGCGACGACGCTTCCGGGGGCCGAGGGGCCCGGGCCCCGGGTGAGGACCACGACCCTTGACGCGCTGGTCGCTGCCATCGGCGCGGTGCCCGACATCGTGAAGCTCGACTGCGAAGGAGCGGAGTACGCGGCCGTCCTTGGGAGCGCTTCCGGCCTGTGGCGTCACGTCGGCGAGGTGCTCCTCGAGTACCACCCCGTCGCCGGCCACGACTTCACAGAGCTGCGCGCGCGTCTGGAGGCCGCCGGCATGGAGCTCCTCTGGCAGGCGCCCTTCAGCGAGAAGCCGGGCCAGGGAATGGCGTCGTTCCGACGCATCGGCACGGGCTCGACGTGCGGGCGAGATGTCCGCACGCCGTCCGGGAGAGCCCGAGGAGCCCGCGCGCACGGCCAACGCGCGCCCATTACCGCGGGTGCGCGGCTGCGGCATGAGAGCTGACCGGCATTCGGAGGGGCGCGGTGACGCCGAACCGCTGCCGGCGATCTCGGTGTCGGCAGTCGTCGTGTACTACCGCGATCCTGCCCACCTGGCAGCGTGCCTGGACTCGGTGTGCGGCGACCAAGCGGTCAGCGAGGTGATCGTCGTCGACAACGCGTCAGGCGACGGGGTCGCCGAGGCCGCAGCCGCATCGCGCCAGGCGGTCCGGGTCGTGGCTGCCGAGCGCAACCTCGGCTTCGGCGGCGGCGCCAACCTCGGTGCTGCCCTCGCCCGGGGCGACGTGCTGGTCTTCTTGAACCCGGACGTGGTGGTCGATCCCGGCGCCCTCGACGCCCTCGGTGGCTATTTGGCTCGACATGACGGCATCGCCGGGCCTGTCGTGTGGCAGGGCTCGTCGTCTGCCGCAGAATGTGGCAGCACCGTCGACCGCATGCTGCTTCATCGGGGTCTGCCGGCGGGCGGGCCCGCACCCCTCTACGTGACCGGCTGCTGCCTGGCGATGACCCGGCGCTGCTTCGACGCAGTCGGAGGTTTCGAGGAGCGGTTCTTCCTCATCAACGAGGACGTCGAGCTGTGCTGGCAGGCACTGCGGCGCGGGTTCGACGTGGCCGTGGTGCCCAACGCCACCGTGAGGCACGTCGGTGGGACCGCCATCGGGGGCGGCTACCGGACGGATCGAGGCATCGAGACCACGGCGCAGCGCGTCGTGCTGCGCGAGCGCAGCAGCTGGGGTGTCCTCCTCGCCTGCGTGCCCAGCCGGCACCTTGCAACGGTAGCGGGTGCATCGCTCCTGCGAGCAGCCGCGTTCGGCGCGCTGTTCGCCGCGCACGGAACATGGCGTGCGGCCGCCAGCGTCTGGGCCGGGCCGATCTGGGGCGTGGCGCTGTCGCCGGGATCGCTCGCCCGCAGGCGTCGCCCTGGTGTCGACTCGGGCGCCGAAGCCGGCGCGTGGGATCGGGTATCCCGCATGTTCTTCGCCTGGGACCTGCTTCGGCGAGGTGAGCGACTGACCTTCGTGGATGGTCGACCTGGGCGCAGCCGGCAGCGCCGGTGGGCCGCGTAAAGGATCGACGATGTGCCTCCCGTCGACGCACGGTCCGCGTGGCAGGCCCGTGGCGGACCATCCTCGAGGAACTGGGGCGCTCGCGCCGCGCGCCCCGGCCGTCCTCGAGTCGGGGTCCCAGACGGTGAGCGACGACGTGACCATCGTCTTCGCGCTCTCGTAGCGCCAGGTGCGCCGGGAGCGCCGGGAGCATTGGGTCTGTGCGCGAGTGCGCCCCTGCGCCCCTTCTCGGGAGAGCTCGGGCCGTGAGACATCGAGCAGAGGCCCCCTGAGGCCGTGCCGAGGGCCGCTACGCTGACCCGCGCGTTGCACGCCCCGCTTGGAGTCGCCGCCGAT
>JAJYXS010000091.1 GCA_021801615.1 Actinomycetes bacterium | reverse complement strand
CGTTCGCCTTCAAGGGGAGGTCCTCCAGCCACATCGCGGCCGCATAGCAGACGGTTGCGACGATCATCTGGGCCTTCTGGGTCGTCGCCCGACCCGACGAGATGGTCTCCTTCAGCTCGTCGAGGGTCCCGATCATCGACTCGGCCCCCGCCGCGTACGCGCAGTTCACGAGGTGCCAGTAGTTCGCTCAGACCTCGTTCAGCGCCCAGTCAGGGCTGTTGGAGCTCTTCAGGTGGCCTTCGAGCTCGAGGCCGGTCGCGAACTGATCGAGGTCGTCGTCGCTTACGCCAGCGAGCCAGTCTGCGATGCGCCTCCTGCCCGCTTCGGTGTCCACGTCGATGTGGATCCAGTCCATGACGTCGAGAAACGTCGCCGTGTCGGTGTCGTAGAAGCCCGAGGCCGTGAGCTCGAGGGAGACCCGGACCATCCACTCCTCCTCGCTCTCTCGCTCCACCCCCCGGACGGCCTTGCTGGGTCGCAGGGACCATGTGCGCGAGCCCCTCGTCGTCGACGACGTAGCACTGGCGCTCCGCCAAGCGCGGCAGCCAGGCGGCTTCGGGGCGGACCCCGGGCCAGTCGCGGATGCTTCCCACCGGCAGCGCCAGCGCGCACAGCCTCGAGGTGGCGAGGGAATCGCTCTGCACACCGGTCAGCTCTGCGAACCGTCCGCAGTTGACCATCACCCGGATCGGGTCTGGCTCCAAGAGCAGCGTGTCACCGGGCTCCAGCAGGAAGCCCCGGCGACGAAACGTGGTCGATTCTGCGATGGCGGTCATGGTATTCCTCCTGCTCAGGACGCACGGCCGAGGTACTCGGCCGGATCTGGGACGACGGGCTGGACCTGTCGGTCGCAGGCCAGGCGCCAGGCGGCGATCCAGGCTTCGACCGGGGCGACGTAGAGGGGGTGGGCGCCAGCTCGCTCGACGATTGCCACGCGGCGCTCCCTTCGGATCCCGAGGTCGTCTCTACGCACGTGTGCTATGGCCCGGCTCACGAGCCCGACGCCGAACAGGTCGTCTCGGTCGAGATCCCCGCCCGGCCACACGAGCGTGCTCGCGAGCCACCTCACCGCCCCACGGCGTGCCCGTGGGACCGGCGCCATGCCGAAGGCGAACCTCGTGCCGGCCCGGACACGTTGGGCCTCTGCGGCCTCTGCGGCGTCGCGCAGCGCCTTTCCGGCTGTGGCGTAGGTCTTCACCTGGACGGTGACGTCGGGGAAGACCACGAGGTCGCCGGTGTCCTCCCTACGGCCGGCGCCGAGCTTGCGCTGGGCGTTCGGAAGCACGAGGTCCGGCACCAGCGCCTTCAGCACCAGGACCGCCTCGCGCTCTCCGCGATCGCCTTTCACCTTCGCCGAGTTGGCCATCACCCATCACCATGCGGCGAGTCCAGCCGCCCCCTCTCGCCGCGTGGTGCTTCCCAGGAGCGACGTTGCCGAGCCGGAAGAGACCGTGCCAGCGAACCAGGACAGGCCAGACGACGAGACCCGGCCAGCGAACCAGGACAGGCCAGACGACGAGACCCGTGCCAGCGAACCAGGACCACCCGGTCGGATCGAGCACGGAGGGTCCACCCGAGCACGCGGCCGGCTCCGAAACCCAAGACGGCCGCCTGCGGGCACGGCGCAGCGCCACTCGCAACCCGCCCGGTCAGGGAAGTCGCGGCGGGAGACCGCCCGGGGCGCTCCCCTCGAGCTTGCGTCGGGCCGGCATCGGCGACAGGGCCGGCAGCGGGGCAAGAAGCGCCGTCAAAGACGTCGTGCGGGGCGCCGCCAAGGGCGCCGCCGGCAAGTCTGCCGAGGGCAAGGCGTTCGGAGGCGGGCTCACCGGCGGTGTCGCCGGAGCGGTCCGAGAGGCGGCCCACCACGCGAAGTGGAAGGTGGTCGCCGTCGTCCTGTTCGTCGCGTTCTTCCCGACGATCCTCTTGGTGACCAGCGTGGTCGCGGTCGGTTCGTTCATCGGCGCCGTCGCTGCGAGCAGCGGGGAGAGCTCCGCGCAGGCGGTCGTCGCCTCGACCGGCGTCGTGCAAACCGGTCTCGCGCTCTACCAGGACGCGGTCGCAAGCAACGAGACCCCCTGGCAGGTGATGGCCGCGATCGCGTACTACGAGTCGGGCCGAGGCGAGCCCGTCGCACAGACCGTCGGGATCTGCCCTCCGCCGACCGGGACGTCCGCCGCGCAGCTCGACGCGGCCGGGTCCGCGGTCTGCCCTGCCGTCGGAGAGGACATCACCTCTGGCTCCCAGGGGGCGGTCGTCCAGACCCAGACGGTCCCGAAGGGGGTCCTGGCGAAGACCTCCTTGGACCGGACGAGCACCGACACGGCTGACTGGGCGTGCATCCGGGACGCGGAGTCCGGCGACGACTACCGCGCCCCGGGCGGTGCGTACGGCATCTCGGAGCCCGTGTGGAAGCGCTTCGGCCGACCCGGCACGCCGGCGAGCGCATCCGAGGCGGCACAGAACCGCTTCGCCTTGAAGCTGCTGGCTGCGAACGGCTACTCCTTCGATCGGGCCTGGCACGACTCGTGCACCGAGCCGGCCATCGATGCCGCAGCGCTCGCACGCTACGACCCCTTCGGCCTGGTGCCCGGGAAGCGCTACCTACAGGCGAGCACCCCGGTGCCCTCGACAACGCTCGGTGCGGCAGCATGGCTCGCGAACCTGATCAGCAAAGGCCTGGAGAAGGTCGGTGGGTGGACATCGAGCTCACAGGACGCATTGTCCGACGGGGTGACGCTCCCGGCGAACGACGTGCCGAGGGTCCAGCTCGGGGAGTTCCCCGCCCAGCACACTCGCGCGACCCTCCTTGCTGCGCTCGCGACGGTCCCGATCAGGGCGAACTCCCGCCAGCTCGACGTGAACGTCTACGAGCTCGCAGTCGACTGGAGCGTCGGGTACTCGCCGACACTCGTCACGCCCTCACAGACCCGGTGCGCGGTCGCCTCCGGCAGCACGCTCATCATCCCCACCGCCTCGGGCGAGGAGATCCTCGACGCAGAGCAGCTCTCGAACGCCGCCACGATCGTCGCAGCCGGTCGCTCGCTCGGCATTCCGACCCAGGGCATCTACGTCGCCATGGACAGCGCGCTCAGCGAGTCGTCGCTCGAGAACCTGCCGAACGCGAGCGTCGCAGGCTCGGCGACAGACCCCAACGTGCAGTGGGGTCCGTACTCGCGGCAGGACCCGCCCAACAACGGGACCTCGGTGGGGCTCTTCCAGCAGCAGGACCTCTGGGGGACGGTCGTCCAGCGGATGGACCAGCCCTGGTCCGCCTCGGCGTTCTACGACACCTTCACCGACTGGAGCCTGCCGACGCCGCACCCGAGCGGTCTCATCGGCGTCGCCGGCTGGCAGCAGCTGACAATCGCCGCAGCCGCACAGGCGGTCCAGGGGTCTGCGGACCCGGGGCGCTACGTCGGGTTCGTCCTCGGCGCGGAGGCGACCGTCGACTACCTCGCGGGCACCCCGTGTGCTGCAGGGGTGGTCACGACAACGAAGGGCGCGAGCGCGCAAGGGGCGATCGCGATCCGCTCGGCGGAGCGCTGGATCGGCACGCCCTACGTCTGGGGCGGCGGGGACCCGACAGGACCGACGATGGGGCTTACAGGCAAGGGGGCGGTCGACCAGCCGCCGAACCTGGAAGGAAAGCCGGGCTTCGACTGCTCCGGCCTCGTCCAGTACGCCTACGCGCAGGCCGGGATCTCCCTGCCCCGGACGCAGGGTCATCGGCAATGTCGATGGCGACGACGTAGGAGGGATGGCCGCCGCCGTAGGTGCTGGCGACTCCCAAGAGCGGGAAGTTGGGTCGCGCACGTGAAACCCTGAGGAACGGCGGTTTGATGCTCGCCGTCTTGGCGCGTCGAAGCTGCCCAAGGTCCCCCGAGGCAGTGGGAGTGTCGATGATCGGAGGGACTACAACCCGAGCAGGTCGAGGGTTCGCCGATGGTCGAAGGCCATCCAGCGCAGTCCAGAGGCGATGTTCTCGAACCCGACGAGGCGCAGGATCGAGATCGCGAGGTTGCGTAGCGTCGCGAGCGCCTGGGGAGCACCACCGACCCGCACCTGGGAGCGGTCCTCGTCGAAGGTCCGGTCCCGCACGTAGTGGCTCCGGTTCTCGATCGTCCAGTGGCGCCGGACGTGGGTCCCGAGCTCTTCGGGCAGAGCCTCTGATCGAGAGAGATCGGTGACGTAGTACGACGTCTCTGCCGACTCGACACGGTCGGCGAGGTCGCAGCGCTCCCGGTAGACAGCGACGAACTGTCGGGCAGAGGGGAAGCGGAGCTTCTTCGCCATCTTGATCGAGATGGTGGCGACCGAGACGTAGCGGTGCTCGATGCGCCCGTGGCCGCGATCGTGGCTCTCGTAGGCGACCGGGCGGCCCGCGAGCGAGCGCTTCGCCTGGGCGAGGAGCGTCGGGCGGTTCTCCTTCACCCCCAACACGTAGTGCGCCCCCTGGGAACGGAGGAACGCCGCGTGCTCACGCTGGGTGTGGAGCGCGTCGGCGGTCACGACGAGATCAGCGAGGTCGAGGGATCCAAGCAGCGGCCGGAAGACGGTGATCTCGTTGGTCTTTACGTCCACGTTCGCCTGGGCGATCGTCGTCGCCTCCTCGTGGGTCACGACCGAGACGAGGTGGACCTTGCGGCCGTCTTCCAGCCGAGCGCCGCGCAACGTCTTGGCGTCGAGCGCGACCGCCTGTCGGAACCCGCCGTCTGCGTCGACGTCGTCGTCGTCCTCCTCACGCTCGTCGTCTTCGACCATCGTGTTGAAGTCGATCTCGACCGCTTCGTCTTGCCCGAGGCGTCCGCAGAGCACCTGGGTGGCGATCCAGGCGTTCACGACCCGATCGAGCGCGTCGGCGTCGATCGCCTTCAGCATCCTTCTGATCGTGGACTCCTCGGGTGCGACCCTGCGCCCGGTCCGAGGCGAGATGCGAGCGTCGAGGCGACAGAGCGCTTCTTGTGGCAGCTCAGCTGCGAGCTCACCGATCGCGAACAGGCTGGTCGCGCCCCGAAGCGTGGCAAGCGTCGCGACCGCGAGGATCTGGGGGAGGTCGTGGCGGATCCCCCTTCGCTTCCTCGGGTCCGGCACGTCTCCCAAGGCAACGAGGAGGCCAGAGAGGTCCAGGCGATTCAGATCGGGCGCGTGCACGTGCCTCCTGTCGGTGAGCACTGGGTGGTCGAATGGCGCTCGGAGGAGATCCAGCGCGTCGCGCCGGAGGAGACGGAACCAGTAGGCCTTCTTCTCCCCGTGGTGGACGAAGCGCCCGGAGCGGCGCCCGAAGCCAGAGGTGGTGCCGAGCATCGTGAAGTTCGACGCCTTGTAGCAGGTGCCAGCGTGGCGGGCAGGGTCGGTGAAGGTCTCCACCATCACGACCGGATGGCGCCAGCGGGCCTCGAAGTCCGAAGAGAGCCGGCGCAGGGTGAGTGCGAGCACCTCGGAGGCGAGGTTCTTGCGCCGGTGCTCGTCGAGGATGCAAAAACGCTGGTTGTTCGCGATGTAGCGCAGCCGCAGATAGCGCTGGGCATCCGACCAGGAGACGAGCTCCTCACGGCTCTTCACGCACAGGGCCGCGGAGCCGAAACCCACGAGCGCGCACCATTCGCCGTCTTCTTCGGCGACGTAGCGCATCACCTCGCCGACCAGGCCAGCGCCGAGCCAGTGCTGGTGCACGAGCGTCTCGTCGAAGCGGGCTCGCTCTTCTGGACGGATCGGCCGGACCGACAGCGTTGGCGAGGACATCTCCGATCTTGTAGCAGACCGAAGAGGGGTGGCGCCA
Source organism: Actinomycetes bacterium (assembly GCA_021801615.1). Classification (GTDB taxonomy): domain Bacteria; phylum Actinomycetota; class Acidimicrobiia; order Acidimicrobiales; family RAAP-2; genus JAJYVT01. The sequence goes on along the minus strand of JAJYXS010000091.1, from coordinate 454 downwards.
GTACCTGCGCGTCAGCTCAGGTCATCAGGAACGTGCCGCGACTTTGCCGAGGCCCTGGCCCCGGACGACCTACACACAGGCCAGGTTCGTCCAGTCCAAAGGCGGCTGGACGACGAGCATCACACAGCTTTCTCCCGGTGACCTCGTGTTCTTCGCCGGCAGCGACGGGACGCTGACGAACCCCGGCCACGTAGGCATCTACCTCGGCAACCACCAGATGATCCAGTCCCCAGAGACAGGCCAGGTCGTCGACGTTGTCGACATCACAGCGTCGTTCGCGGGCGGCTTCTCCGGCGGCGGCCCGGTGTGATGATCACGGGCTTCGGCGCACCGGGACGGCGGCTCACGAGGCCACCCGGTCCCGGTTGCGAGGCCGGCCGCGGCGCGGGCGGGCGGCCCCAGTCACCGACAATGCCGCTGGCACCGACTCGGCCTCGAGGTAGGCCGCGCCGTC
>JAJYXS010000130.1 GCA_021801615.1 Actinomycetes bacterium | reverse complement strand
GGACGTCGTCGGGATGGCCCCGATCGTCTTTCCGGTGGGGATGGTGATGGGGGTCACCGCCGCCGCGCTCGTGATCTTGCCTGTCACGCTCGCCTGCCAGCCGAGCACCTTCGCTCCGGTGACCGTCGCGAGCTGGCCATTGGCGTCGACGGTGAGGGACCCGTCCCTCGTGTAGTACTGCTGACCGCCCTGCTCGACGACGAGATAGCCGCCCCCTGTGATGGCGACGTCTGTCTGGATCCCGGTCGTCACGAGTGTGCCCTCGGACAGATCGGTCGACACGGAGGCGACCCTCACGCCGGAGCCGACGGCCAGCGGGTTCACCCCGGCGCTTCCTGTCGTCGGCGCGGTCGCGCCGGCGACCTGCTGGGAGAGGAGGTCGGCGAACTGCACCTCGCCCTGCTTGTACCCGACGGTGTTGCTGTTGGCGATGTTGCTGCCGGTCTCCTGGAGGTACGTCTGCTCGGCGGCGATGGCCGAGACAGCGGCGATCATCGATCGTGTTGCCATGACGGGTGGTCCTTTCTGTGATCAGCTGGTCGGTGCCTGGCCGGGCGTGCCCGTGCCCACGGTGGAGACCGAGGACAGCGGGACTGTGGCCTGGCCGACCTTCAGCACCGGTGTCCCGGTCGAGGAGAGGGAGATCTCCGAGACCGTCCCGGTGACCACCTTTCCTGTGACCGTCGCCGTCACGGCCTTCCCGATGAGGCCGGTCGCGGCGGAGTCCTCGGCGTAGCGCTCCTGCGTCTTGATCGCGGCGGTGAGCGACATCGACGCCTCCATCTGCGAGAGCTCGGCGGTCTGCTGGGCGATGCTCGCCGGTGTGGCCGGATTTGTCGGGTTCTGATGTTGGAGCTCGGCCATGAAGAGCTTGATGAAGAGATCCGGTGTGTCGAGCTGGCTCTTCATGCGTGTGGCACCCGGAGTGCCCTGAGCGGCTGCGGGTGCGGACACGGCTGACGTGATCGGGGTGGTCATCTGGTACCTCAGATCCGGATGTCGACGAGATGAGGGCTCGGAGCCGGTGCCGCCACGAGCGGCACGGTCGAAACGGGTTGCGGTGCAGGGTCGCGTGCGGGTGGGGAGGCGCGGGCTGGCGCGGGGTGGTCGTGCCGGCTTGTCGCGTGCGGGTGTCCCCCTCCGCCCTGACCCGCCGAGAAGGGGTTCTTGGAAGAAGAGGCGGGGTTCTTGGAGGAGGCGGCAGGGATCTCGCGCACTGTCACCTGCACCTGCTGCCCGTTCGACGACAGTGCGCTCCTCAGATCGGGGAGGGCCAGCCGCAGTGCGGCGGCCCCCTCAGCGGTGCCCGGCACGAGCTGGACGAACACCTGGCTCTCCTTCGCGATCACGGTTGCCTGCACGGATCCGAGCGCGGCGGGGTGAAGGGCGACGGTGACCACGAAGCTCCCGTCGGCACCCTGTCGTGGCGCCGAGAGCACGTCGACCAGCTGCCCCGCGACCCCGGGTAGGAGGTTGCTCGCCTCCTGCGTGCCAGCGATGGGCTGTGACGCGGCACGGGCGCTCCCCTCCGGCGGTACAGGGACTGCAGGTTGGGCGTCGTTGGGTCGGGGTTCGTTCGGCTGGACGCCCTTCGGCTGGGTGTCGTTCGGCAGGGTGTCGTTCGGCAGGACAGTCCCCTGTGACCTCGAGGGAAGGCGACCCGTCCGACGGGAGCCGTCTTTCGCCGGCGCGGTGCGGACGTCCATCTCGCCCCGGGTGGCAGTCTCGGCCCGGGTGGCAGTCTCGGCACGAACGGCAGGCCCGGCGCCGACGACGGTCTGTGCGTGGCGAGCAGACCCGGCTCCGACGGGGGTCTCGATGTGGCCCACCGGCGTTCCACTTGCGCCATTGGACGCTGCGAGCCGGATGAGCTCCGCCGAGGGTGTGCCCGGATCGGCCGTGCGGCCCGTCGTTCCGAGCACTTCGACCGGCTCGCGGGCCGATCCGTGTCGTGCGGCAGGCGCGATCTTGGAAGCGACGCCGGGACCTTGCCCTGGGAAGGTGGCGAAGAATGCGTCGACCCTCTGGGTTGCCTGTCCCTTCTCACGTGGAGATCGGGTCCGTGTCGACGTCGTGCGTGTGGGCGTCGTGCGTGTGGGCGTCGTGCGTGTGGGCGTCGTGCGTGTGACCTTCCGGCTCGGCTTCGCCGTCGTGCCCGGCATCGGCAACGTCCCCTGCGCGCCGCCGCCTTCGGTGGCGTCCGGACCGTGCGGCAGCGCCCGCTGCGCGAGCGACCGGTCGGTGGCCGAGTGGGAATCGGCCGGCTGGTGGGAGGCCGCGTAGGAAGCGGCCGCGTGGTGGGAGGCCGCCTGCTCGAGCAGCTTCTCGAAGCCGGTGCTCTTCAAGGGCTCGTCGGGCGCGTGCGCGCCCTTGACGGTCTCGTGCGCGCCGGCGAGGTCGGCGGTGGCGACCGGGAGGGTGCTCACGCCGACGCTCCGAGCGTCTTCATGATGGCGGCCACGTACCGCTGGGTCTCGGGGTACGGCGGCACCCCGCCGTACCCCTCGACGGCGCCAGGGCCTGCGTTGTACGCCGCGAGAGCGAGCGGCACCGAGCGGAATTGCCGGATGTAGCCCGACATGAGCTTCGCGGCTCCGTCCACTGCCTGCGCCGGTGTGAACGGTGTGATCCCGAGCCCGGCGGCGGTGCCGGGCATGAGCTGCATCATCCCCTGCGCCCCCGCTGTGCTCACCGCGCGGGGTGTGAAGCCCGACTCCTGACGGGCGATGGCAGCGAGGAGGGTCGGCGAGATGCCGTACCTGGCTCCCGCGGCGACGAAGAACGGTGCCATGTTGGCCGGCACGGCGACCGGCCCCGTCGAAGCCGGTGTCGCCGACGCCTGCACGTCCATCGGGCCCGAGGACATCGGCGCTGTCGCGGGCAGGATCCGGCGGATCGCGACGACCGCGCCCGCGGCCGACACTGTCTGGACCTGCACCGCGGTGCCGGTGTACGGGGCATCGATCATCTTGCCGTTCCCGAGGTAGATGCCCACATGGCCAGGTGCCGTGGTGGTCCCGTCGGATCCGGCGAAGAAGACGAGGTCGCCAGGGCGTGCCTGTGTGAGGCTTGCGACCGGCGCACCCACCTTCACCTGTGTGTAGGTGGTCCGCGGCAGCGAGACCCCCAGCTGGGAATAGACGTACTGGACGAGCCCGGAGCAGTCGAACCCAGAGGGGCTGTCCCCTCCCCAGACGTACGGCACGCCGAGGAACTTCTCTGCTTCGGACACCGCTGCGCCGCCGTTCGTCGCACCATCCGATGACGTCGGCGCGGCCTGGTCGGCACCGATGCCGGACGAGCGCACTGTCGTGCTCGCCGAGGCGTTCGCAGACCTGGGTCCTGCGTCGAGGATCGCGACGGCCTGGTGAAGGACGCTCGCGAAGTCCCCTCGAGGCCCTGCCTGCTCGAGCTGGGCTGGGAGCGCGGTCATGGCCGCGTCGATCTCGACGAACCAGCTGCCGATGGCTCCGACTGTCACGCTCACGGGTTCACCGCCATCGCGTGACGAGCACCCACGATGTCGTCGACCATGGCGACCTCGCGCCTGGCCTCTTCCTGGAGATACTCGCCGTGGCGGCGCTCGTCCAGGCGTTCGAGCATGGTGACGCGCTGGGCCGCGCTCCTCCACGCGACGTGCGCGAGCGCCGCTTCGCTCGCCGCGCGACCCACCTGCCGCTGTGCTCGCTCGACGGAGCGCGCCGCGAGATCGGCGTCACAACGTTCCCCCAGGAGCGAAGCGACGTCGGCGACGTGCGCGCTCGTCCCGAGATACCGCGCCTCCGCGAGGTCCCGGGTGGCGATCGCCGAGACGAGCGACACGTTCGCCTGGTGGAGCTTCGCACGCGCGGCCTTCTCTTCGGCACGGCGCACCCTGAGCACGGTCTGGAGGCGAAAGACGTACCTCATGACGCGATGGGGACGACGTCGGCGCACGGAAGGTCGCCCGCGCCTTCGAGATCGGGCGGCGTGAGCAGGGTCCGGAGCTGTGCCCAGGACTCCTGGGCAGTGCAGATCTCGGAGATGTCCTGGCGCAGGAAGGCGTCGATCAGTGGCTTCAGATCGAGCGCCCTGTCGACCGTCGGGTTCGACCCCCTCGAGTAGGCGCCGATCTCCACGAGGTCCTTGGCCTCGCGGTAGGCCGCAAGGAGCTCGCGCAGCTCCCGGGCGAGCGAACGCTGCGCAGGGGTGGTGATGGCCGACTCGAGGCGGGAGATCGAGTCGAGGACCTCGATGCTCGGGTAATGCCCCGACGTCGCGAGCCTCCTCGAGAGGACGATGTGCCCGTCGAGGATCGAGCGCGTCGCGTCCGCGATCGGCTCGTTCATGTCGTCGCCTTCGACGAGGACCGTGTAGAGCCCCGTGATGCTGCCGCGCTCGGCGGCACCCGCACGCTCCAGGAGCCTGGGGAGGAGCGAGTACATCGACGGTGGGTAGCCCCTCGTCGTGGGGGGCTCCCCGGCCGACAGGCCCACCTCGCGCTGGGCCATGGCGAGGCGGGTGACGCTGTCGGCCATGAGCACCACGTCCGCGCCCTGGTCCCTGAACCATTCAGCGATCCGCGTGGCGACGAAGGCCGCTCGGATGCGAACCAGCGCGGGCTCGTCGGAGGTGGCGACGACGACCACCGAGCGTGAGCGCGCGTCACCGAGGTCGTGCTTGATGAACTCCTGCACCTCGCGTCCCCGCTCGCCGACGAGCGCCACGACCGAGACGTCCGCGTCCGCGCCCTTGGCGATCATGCCGAGGAGCGTGGACTTCCCCACCCCCGAGCCGGCGAGGATCCCCAGGCGCTGGCCTCTGCCGCACGGGATCACGGTGTCGATCGCCCGCACGCCGAGCGTGATCTGGCGATCCACCATCTCGCGCCGCAGGGGGTGGGGGGACTTCGCCTCGATCGAGGCCTCTTCGCAGCCGCGAAGTGGGCCCCCGTCGTCGATCGGATGTCCGAGGCCGTCGAGGACGCGTCCGAGGAGCTGCTCGCCGACAGCCACAGGGAGGGGACGGCCCGTCGTGGTGGCCTCGTCGCCGTACCGCACCCCCGCGGCATTTCCGAGGGGCATGCAGGTGAGGCTGTCGCTCTGGAGCGCCACGACCTCGGTGGGCAACCGCACGCCTGTCGAACGACGGACGAAGACCGCGTCTCCGACGGCCGCCTCGATCCCCTCGATCTCGAGCCTCAGGCCGACGACCCGACTGACCTTTCCCGTCCGGCGCGGACGAGCGGCGTCGAGCACCCCGCGACGGACGGTGGCGTCTGCGAAGGCGCTCACCGGGACAGGACCCCCTGCAACTGCCGGCGGACCCGGTCGAGCGCGGAGGACAGCTGGGCATCGATCCTGCAGCTGCCGACCTCGACGACACACCCGGTCATGTCCACCGAGGGATCACGGACGACGTCGACCGTGCCACCGTTCGCCATGGCACGGATCTCGTCGTCGGAGAGCACTGCGTTCGGACTGACCCTGACCACGAGGTCCGGTCCGTCGGGTGCCAGCGCGAGCGCTCGCACGATGCCGGAGCTCACGGCCCGGTGGCCATCGACCTCTTCGCCGAGGAGCACCTCGGCGAGGTCGACGACGAGCTCGGCGAGGTCGCGCCCCACCTCCTCGACGACCTCCTCCCGCATCGACGCGGCCTTCGCCGCGGCTTGGGCGATCGCGTCCGCGAGCGCCTCGAAGCGCTCTCGGCGCGCCACCTCGGCCGACGCCATGGCCTCCGCCAAGCCAGCGGCCCTGCCTTCGTCGAACGCTTCTCTGCGTGCCTCGGCGACGATCCGCTCCACGTCGGGAAGCTCCCCTGCCACCGACGGGGCACGCGGAGCATGCTCGGAGACCGTCGGGAGCGCATGGGCGACCTTCTCCGGCCGGCGCAGGACGAGCCACGGCTCAGGCGATGAGCTCATCTCCCGCCCTCCTCACGTTGATCGTGCCGTCGTCGATGAGCGCACGGACGGATCGCACGACGTTGGCCTGCGCCTCTTGGACCTTGGACAGCAGCTGGGCACCGAGCGACTGGGTCTCCTCTTCCAAGTCCACGAGGAAGCGTTCGGTGCTGTTCCTCTTGATCTTCTCGACGAATTCGCCATTCGCGTTCTTGAGCGCCAGCGCGAGTGTGCGCAACGTGACGGCACGCACCACCTGCTGGATCGCCGCGTCGTCGAGGTCGAGGATGTCGTCGAAGACGAACATCTCTTCGCGGATCTTCTCGACCATGTCGGGGTCGTGCTGTTCGATGAGCTTCAGGATCTCGCGGTCCAGGCCCCGCTCGACGT
>JAJYXS010000202.1 GCA_021801615.1 Actinomycetes bacterium | reverse complement strand
CGAGTCCCTCGACGGCAGGGCACGGCTGGACCTGCGCGTCGAGGGCGTGTTCTTGGAGATCGGCCTGGTGCCGAACTCCGATCCGGTGAGAGGGCTCGTCCGGCTCAACGCCGAGGGCGAGATCGAGGTGGGTCGCGACCAGTCCACCTCGGTCCCGGGTCTGTTCGCCGCCGGCGACGTGACCGACGAGCCGGAGAAGCAGATCGTGGTCGCCGCCGGGGCCGGGGCGAAAGCCGCGCTCGCGGCCGACCGGTATCTCCTCGAGCGGGGCCGCCATCTCGTGGAGGGAGGCGGGGGGATCGCGCAGCGAGGCGGCGAGATCGCGACGTCCGCTGCCGTCGCGAGGCTCGCCTCGTGACCCGCGCGCCGGCAGCCCTGAGCTGAAGCCAGAGATGCGCGACCCGAGCCCGGCGGCGCGCCGCGACGCCCCTCTGCGGCTGCGCAAGCGCGACGGGCGGCTCGTCGCCTTCGAGGCGGAGAGGATCGAAGCCGCAGTGACGAAGGCCGCCCGAGAGGTCGGCAGAGATGTCCCCGGGCTCGCAGCGTCGGTGGCCGAGACGGTGAGCTCCGAGCTCTCGACGCGCTTCGGCCGTCTGCCCCCGGGGGTCGAAGACGTCCAGGACGCCGTCGAGCGGGTGCTCATGACGGCCGGGTTGGCAGAGGTGGCTCGCGCCTACGTCCTGTATCGACGACGGCGAGCCGAGCTCCGCCACGCGAAGGAGCAGCTCGGGGTCCGCGACGAGCTCAAGCTCGGCCTGGGCGCGCTGGCGGTGCTGAAGGAGCGCTACCTGTTGAAGGACCGCCACGGCACTGTGGTCGAGTCGACCGCGCAGATGATGGAACGCGTGGCCCGCCACGTGGCCCAGGCAGAGGAGCAGTGGCAGCCCGCCGACGCCCCACGATGGGCCGAGGCCTTCCAGGGCGCGCTGGAGCGCCTCGAGTTCCTTCCGAACTCTCCGACCCTCATGAACGCCGGCACGAGCCTCGGGCTGCTCTCCGGCTGCGTGGTGCTCCCGCTGGAGGACTCCCTCGACTCGCTCTTCAGAGCGCTCGGGGACGCCGCCCGCCTGCACCAGGCCGGCGGGGGGACCGGGTACTCGTTCTCGCACCTGCGCCCCAGAGGTGACCGGGTGGCGAGCACGGGCGGCGCGGCCAGCGGACCGGTCTCCTTCCTCTCGGTCTTCGACGTCGCAGCGGCGGTGGTCGCCGGCGGCGGCCGGCGACGAGGCGCGTCCATGGCCGTACTGGACGTGTCCCACCCGGACATCGTCGAATTCGTGGACGCGAAGGAGGCTCCCGGCGTCCTCGAGCACTTCAACCTGTCGGTCGGGGTCTCCGGTTCCTTCATGCGCGCCGTGCTTCGTGGCGGCGAGCACCGCCTCGTGAACCCCCGCACGAAGAAGGTCGTGGGCAGGATCGCCGCCGGCGAGCTCTTCGACCGCATCTGTGCGGCGGCGTGGCGCAGCGGGGACCCGGGGCTCTTGTTCCTCGACCGCATCAACAGGGACAACCCGTTGCCGAGCCTCGGGCGGATCGAGGCGACCAACCCCTGCGGGGAGGTGCCGCTCCTGCCCTACGAGTCGTGCAACTTGGGGTCGCTGAACTTGGCTCGCTTCGTCGAGGGCGGGAAGGTCGACGTCGAGCGGTTGGGCGCCGCGGTGCACCTGGCGGTCCGCTTCCTCGACGACGTGATCGACGTGAGCCGCTATCCGGTCACCGCGCTCGAGGCGCCGGCGCATGCGGCCCGCAAGATCGGTCTCGGGGTGATGGGGTTGGCCGAGATGCTGGCGAGCCTGGGGATCCGCTACGACTCGGCGCACGCCGTTCGCCTCGCCGCGAGGGTCATGGGGCTCGTGGAGCGAGAGGCGCGACGGGCCTCGGCAGCCTTGGCCCAGGAGCGCGGGCCGTTCCCCCTCTACGACGAGAGCCGCTGGAAGGCCCGTGGCATCGGGCCGCTGCGCAACGCCCAGCTCACCTCGGTGGCGCCGACCGGCACCATCTCGCTCATCGCCGGCACCACCTCGGGCATCGAGCCGATGTTCGCCCTCTCCTACGTGCGCCACGTGCTCGGGCGTGACCTCGCGGAGACGAACCCGCTGTTCGAGCGCACGGCGCGCCAAGAGGGCTTCTACTCCGACGCGCTCATGGCCGAGGTCGAGCGCACCGGCACGGTCGGTCAGCTGCCGGAGGTCCCTGCGCAGGTGCGCGCCGCCTTCGTGACCGCGCTGGAGATCTCCCCGGAGTGGCACCTCGAGATGCAAGCCGCGGTCCAGCGCCACGTCGACGCGGCGGTGGCCAAGACGGTCAACCTGCCCTCGGGGGCGACGGTGGCCGACGTGCGCGCCACCTTCCTTGCGGCATGGCAGTCCGAGGTGAAGGGCATCACGATCTACCGGGACGGATCACGCCCCGGCCAGGTGCTCACGCGCGGACCTGCCCGCGCTCCAGGGGCGGCGGTGCAGATCGCCGAGGGCTACAGCGGCGGGTGCGAGGGACACGTCTGCGAGTTCTGATGCGAGCGTCACCGCTGGCGCTCTGCGGCGACCCGGCTGCGACCTACGCGCTGCGTGTCGGAAGGGGCACGCGCCACTCGAGCAGGGTGCCGCCGGCGGGCCGGCTCAGCGCGCGCGCGGTGCCCCCGAGGGACTCGGCGCGCCGGCGGATGTTGGCGAGCCCGCTCGTCCGGGTCGAGGCGCCCAAGCCCACCCCGTTGTCGGTGACCTGCAGCACGAGCTCGGTCCCGTTGGCGGCGAGCTCCACTCGGGTCGAGCTGGCGTGGGCGTGACGCGCCACGTTGGAGAGCGCCTCGCGCAGCACCGCGAGCAGGTGGCTCGCGACGTCCTCGTCCACCGAAGCGTCCAGGGGGCCGTCGAAGCTGACGAGCGGCTCGTGCCCCAGGGCCTCTGCCATCTCGGCGACGAGGTCGAGGACGCTCGCTCGTAGGCTGGCGTCGTCGCCGGGGCGGTGCTCGAGGGCGAAGACGGCAGTACGGATCTCCTTGATCGTGGTGTCGAGGTCGCCGACCACCGCGGCGATGCGCTCCGCCGCCTGCCCGCTCACGATCGACATGGTGCCCTGGAGCTTCATCGCGCCGGCGAAGAGACGCTGGATGACCAGGTCGTGCAGGTCGCGGGCGATGCGCTCTCGGTCGGCCATCACCGCCAGCTGCTCGTGCTCGTGCTGGGCGCGTGCGAGCGCCTTCTGCGCCTGGTGCTGAGCGGTCATGTCCCGCAGCGTGCCGGCGATCCCGACGATGCGCCCCGACCGGTCGCGCAGCGCCGTGAGCGCGCACTCCACGTCGACCTCGCGCCCGTCGCTGGCTCGCCGTCTCGTCTCGAAGCGCTCGACCCGTCCGCCCGCCAGGAGCCGCTCGACGGCCCGGGCGAGCTCCTCTTTGCGGTCGTCGGGCACGAGCACCGAGTGCGGCTGGCCGATGATCTCGCTCGGTCGGTAGCCGAGCAGCGCCTCGGCGCCAGGGTTCCACGAGGTGATCGTGCCGTCGGTGGTCATCGAAGCGATCGCGTCCGCCGAGGAGCCGACGATGGCGGCCAGGAGCGCCTGGGCTTCCTGGCCTTGGAGACGCTCGGTCACGTCGCGTACCGCGGCGACCACCACCGGGCCTCCTGGAGCCTCCAGCGGGGCGAGGCTGACGTCCACGGGGAACTCCGTCCCGTCCCTGCGCCTCGCCCACAGCTCCATCCCCGTGCCCATGCGCCGGGTCCGCGGAGCGTCCAGGTACTCGCGCCGATGGGAGCGGTGGGCGGCGCGGAACCGCTCGGGGAGCAGCTCTTCGAGGTCGGTCCCGACCAGCTCGTCGAGGGGGTACCCGAACAGCTCCGCTGCGAGCGGGTTGGCTCGTTCGACCCGACCCTCGGCGTCCACCGCCACGACCGCGTCCGGGGAGAGTGCCAGGTAGGCGTCCAAGGCAAGCCTGCCGGCGAGGGGCTCGGGCGAAGGTCGAGGAGAGGTCACGACCATGCGAGCCTCCTCCTCGGTCTGGACTCGGCACCTTGGGCGTCGGTCTGTCGTAGGACCATTGTGCCCGACCGCGGGCAGCCGGTCCAGGGCCGGACGGGCCCGGCTGCGGCCGGCGGAAAGGGGCCGTTCGGCTTTTCGCACAGACGTACCATGGGCCAGATGGCTCGCCGCACCCGCCAGCTCGAGGTGGCGTCGGCGTGGTCGCAGTGCTGCGTGGCGTCGTGGTGGTCGGTCCGATGATGCGCCGCGACGTGGCGCTGGTGCCCGACCTGTCCGACGAGCCCGCGCGTGCAGGGCCGGTGCGCAGCCGCCGCCCCGTCTACGTGGACCTGCTCCCGCCGTGCAACGCGGCCTGCCAGGCGGGGGAGAACATCCAGTCCTGGCTCGCAGAGGTCGAGGCCGGCCGGCACGAGCAGGCGTGGCGGCAGGTGCTCGCCGACAACCCGTTCCCGGCGGTGGAAGGCCGTGTCTGCTACCACCCCTGCGAGACGTCCTGCAACCGGGCCGAGCTCGACGAGGCGGTGTCCATCCACGCAGTGGAGCGCTTTCTGGGCGACCGGGCGCTCGAGGAGGGCTGGGAGCTCCCGGCACCGGCGACCAGGAGCGGCAAGAGGGTCCTCGTGGTGGGCGCGGGGCCGAGCGGCTTGTCGGCCGCGTACCACCTGGCGCGCGCCGGCCACGACGTCGAGATCCACGACGCGGGACCCGAGCCCGGCGGGATGATGCGCTACGGCATCCCCGCCTACCGACTCCCCCGAGACGTGCTCGACGCAGAGCTCGCGCGCATCACGGCCCTCGGGGTGCGCATCGTCTCCGGCCAGCGCGTCACCGACCTCGAGGCCGAGAGGCACGACGGCCGCTTCGACGCGGTGTTCGTCGCGGTCGGGGCGCAGCTGTCCAAGCGCGTCGACATCCCCGCCCGAGACGCCGGGCGGATCCTCGACGCGGTGTCGTTCCTGAAGGAGGTGGCCGAAGGGGAGCGCCCGATGCTCGGCCGCAAGGTGGCCGTCTACGGCGGCGGCGACACCGCCATGGACGCCGCGCGCACCGCCCGGCGGCTCGGAGCGGACGAGGCGCTCGTCGTCTACCGGCGCACCCGGGCCCAGATGCCCGCCCACGAGGAGGAGGTGGAAGAGGCCGAGCGTGAAGGGGTGCGCATGAACTGGCTGCGCACGATCAGCGGCTTCGAGGGCACAGCGCTGGTCGTCGAGGCGATGGAGCTCGACGAGCACGGCGTGCCCCATCCCACCGGACGGCTCGAGCGCCTCGAGGCCGACAGCCTGATCCTGGCCCTCGGTCAGGACACCGACACCGGGTTCCTGCGCTCGGTGCCGGGGGTCGAGTTCACCCACGACGGCACCGTCGTGGTGTCGCCGTCGATGATGACCGGCGCTGCAGGCATCTTCGCCGGGGGAGACATGGTGCCCGCGGAGCGCACCGTCACCGTCGGGGTCGGGCACGGCAAGAAGGCCGCGCGCCACATCAGCGCCTGGCTCGCGGGCGGCGCCGTCGCCAGCGGGCCGAAGCACGACCTGGCCGGCTTCGAGAAGCTGCACCTGTGGTACTTCGGCGACTTCGCCAGGCGAGCCCAGCCCGAGCTCGCTCCCGACGAGCGGGTGGCGGACTTCTCCGAGGTGGTCGGCGGTCTCGGTGCGAGCGAGGCGGCCTTCGAGGCCGCGCGCTGCCTGTCGTGCGGGAACTGCTTCGAGTGCGACGGGTGCCTTGGCGCCTGCCCGGAGGACGCGGTGATCAAGCTCGGGCCCGGACGTCGCTACCGCTTCGACTACGACCGCTGCACGGGGTGTGCGGCCTGTTTCGAGCAGTGCCCGGTGCACGCGATCGAGATGGTCCCCGAGCCGGGGACCGCACTGGAGGCCCGGTGACGCAGGTGACGCAGGTGGCGCCCGTGACGACCGACGGCAACGTGGCGCCTGTCGCGCCCGTCACGATCGACGGCAACGAGGCCGCCGTATCGGTCGCCTACAGGACCAACGAGGTGTGCGCCATCTTCCCGATCACCCCGGCCTCGCCGATGGCCGAGCTGGCCGACGAGTGGTCGGCGAAGGGTCGCCGCAACCTCTACGGCAGCGTGCCGGCGGTGATCGAGATGCAGAGCGAGGCAGGGGCCGCCGCCGCCCTGCACGGGGCGCTCCAGGGCGGGGCGCTCGCCGCCACGTTCACCGCCTCCCAGGGGCTGCTGCTCATGATCCCGGACATGTACAAGATCGCCGGCGAGCTCACCCCGGCGGTGTTCCACGTGGCGTCCCGCTCGCTCGCCGCGCAGGGACTGTCGATCTTCGGCGACCACCAG
>JAJYXS010000003.1 GCA_021801615.1 Actinomycetes bacterium | reverse complement strand
CCGCGCGGCCCGGTCGAGCGCCCGGTGGTCGAAGCGCACCTCGTCGAGGACCGCCGCCGGTACGTACTGCCGCTGTCGATCGCCGGCCGGTTCTCCGGTTTCCTGCTCGCCGAGGAGAGGGAGCCCCTCACGCGCGATCGCGAAGTGCACGTCGCGTGACCGGCGGATCGCCGCCAGCTGGACTGCGGCCACCGTGGCGACGTTCTCACTCGGACCTCCGAGACCGAGCTTCTGGTGCTCACGGCCGCGGCGTGCCTCGTGCGGGACCGCGACTGGCTCCTCCGCCACGTCGGCCCGGGCGAGCACGTCACGGTGACGGACGGCTCGGCGTCTCTCGCCATGGTGACGGTGATGGGGCCCGAGTCGCGCCGCCTGCTCCAGCCGCTCACCGACGCCGACCTGTCGAACGACGCGTTCGCCTTCGGCACCTCGAAGGAGATCGACCTCGGCTGCGTCTTCGTCCGGGCGACCCGGATCACCTACGTGGGCGAGCTCGGCTGGGAGCTCCTCGTCCCGGCGGAGTCGGCGGTGCACGTGTACTCGGTCCTCACCGAGGCCGGCGAGCCGCTCGGCATGCGCCACGCGGGCTACCACGCGCTGAGCTCGCTGCGGATGGAGAAGGCGTACCGGAGCTACGGCCACGACATCGGCCCGCTCGACTCCCCCTTGGAGGCCGGCCTCGCCTTCGCCGTCGCCTGGGACAAGCCCGGAGGGTTCATCGGGCGCGACGCGCTCCTCGCGGCCCGGGAGTCGGGCCCGCCCTCGCGCCGGCTGGCCCAGTTCGTGCTCGACGACCCCTGCGCCTGCCCCCACCACGACGAGCCGATCTTCCGCGAGGGCGTGCTCGTCGGCCGGGTGGCGTCCCCCACCCACGGGTACACCGTCGGCCGGCCGATCGCGCTCGGTTACGTCGACGCGGCGGCACTCGTCGGCGCGGGCCAGCCGGTCGACCGCGGCTGGTTCGAGGCCGCGCCCTACGAGCTCGAGATCGGCTGCGAGCGCTACGGCGCCCGGGCCTTTCTCACCCCGTGCTACGACCCGAAGTCGGAGCGGGTCCGCGGGTAGCCGCGACGGGCAGGGCGCCCGCTCCCGACCCGGAGGATGGCGTGACGGCGTGGCGCACCGGCTCCGGGCCGCAGGTAGCATCCCGGCGGGAGGGTGAAGGCGTGACGTCGGGTCTGCAGTCGATCACGGACGAGCTGTCCCACCGGGCGGGCGTTGCCGTCGTGATCGACGATCCCGACCTCCGCACGGTCGCCCATTCCAACCAGTTGGGGCCCATCGACTCGCTCCGCAGGGACTCCATCTTGAACCGTGCGATCTCGCCGGCTGCGACGGCGTGGCTGTCGAGCTTCGGGATCTACCGGTCTGCGCGACCGGTGAAGATCCCGGCGAGCCCGCACCTCGACATCCTCCCCCGAGTGTGCATCCCGGTCAGGTACCGTGACCAGCTCCTCGGCTTCCTCTGGCTGATCGACCCTTTCGATGCCATCAGCGCGGCGGATCTGGAGGCCGCGCAACGGGCGGCGGAGCATGCCGGCTTGATGCTCTACGAGGAACGGCTCGAAGCGCGTCTGGCCGGGCAGGCCCTCGCCCACCTGCTGTCCACCTCCGAGGAGCTCCGGGAGGCCGCCGCCGGCCTCCTCGTGAGCCAATCGTTGCTGCGGGAGGGTGAACCGGTCGCTGCTGTGGTGGTCCAAGCAGCGCCCGACGGCGCGCCGACCGGCGTCCCGATCGAGGATGCGCTCTTGGACATCGGGTGGGACGCTCCGGCGGGCTCCTTCCTGCGCCTCGCTCAGGACGACCACGGGGTCGCCCTCGTGCGCCTGCGGAGCCAGGACGACGACCACTCGGTCACGTCCCTGGCCTCCGCCTGCCGGGAGCGTCTGCACCGCCGACTGTCCGAAGCAGGGCGCGGCGCGGTGCGCGTCGTCGCAGGCGTGGGCGACTCGCAGACCGACCTGATGCGAGCGGCGGCGTCCTACCGCCAGGCACGCCTGGCGGTCACGGTCGCGGTCGCGATGCCGACGATGGGTGACGTGGTCCGGTGGTCGGATCTCGGGGTCTTCCGGGTGCTGTCGCAGCTCCCCAACCGCGAGACGATGACATCGGCGATCGATCCCCGGGTCGAGGCCGTGCTGGCGCTCGGCGACACTGCCCTCGTGGAGACGCTCGAGACGTACCTCGACCTCGCGGGGGATGCGAAGGCGACCACCGAGCACCTCCATCTGCATCGGGCGACCCTCTACTACCGGCTGGAGAAGGCGAGGCGGGTGGCCGGGATCGACATGCACAACGGCTATGACCGCCTCGCAGTGCACCTCGGGCTCAAGCTGGCGCGGCTCGCGGGACGGCACGGCACCGGAAGGCCGCCGGACCCGTTACGACCGGCGAGCTGAAGCTATAAGCAGATGTCGAGACATTTCGGCGCATTTTCCGACAACTGTCGATAGCCACGTCGATCGGGCCGGTCTATCGTACGAAGAGACGGTGGCGCCGCGGCCAGCCGTCCCAGCCCGCTTGGAGGAACGACGAGGGTGGCAGGACGGAACTTCGTGGGGGGCGAGTGGGTCGACTCGGTCGAAGGCAACATCCGGGACATCCTGAACCCTGCCACGGGTGCGGTCGTCGCGAGCGTCCCCGAGGGCACTCAGGCTGACGTCGACCGCGCGGTCGCCGCGGCACGGGGCGCGCTCGGCGACTGGAGCGAGACGACGCCCGCAGAGAGGGCGACGATGCTCCTCCAGCTCGCAGAGGCCGTCGAGTCGAACGCGGATGAGCTGATCGCCCTGGAGTCCCTCAACGTCGGCAAGCCCAGGTCGGTGGCTGCTCCCGAGCTCCCCTTCATCGTCGACAACCTCCGCTTCCTCGCTGGTGCTGCTCGCGGCCAGGAGTCGCCGGCAGCCGGCGAGTACCTTCGCGGGTACACGTCGATGCTGCGACGTGAGGCCGTGGGTGTGGTGGGTCTCATCGCTCCGTGGAACTACCCGCTGATGATGGCCGTCTGGAAGGCCGGTCCGGCCCTGGCGGCCGGCAACACGTGCGTGCTCAAGCCCTCGGAGCAGACCCCGCTCACGGCGCTACGGCTCGCAGAGCTCGCCGCTGACATCTTCCCTCCGGGCGTGCTCAATGTCATCACGGGCGACGGGGAGCCGGTAGGAGCTGCCCTGGTACGCCATCCGGGGATAGACATGATCTCCCTGACGGGTGACGTCGCGACTGGTCGGGAGGTGGCACGGGCTGCCGCCGAGTCGTTGAAAAGGGTCCACCTCGAGCTCGGGGGAAAGGCTCCGGTGATCGTGTTCCCCGACGCCGACCCGGCGGCCGTGGCAGCGTCGATCCGGGTGAGCGGTTTTTGGAACGCGGGCCAGGAGTGCGCGGCGGCCACGCGCCTCCTCGTCCAGCGCGACCTGTACGAGCCGTTCCTCTCGGCGCTCGTGACCGAGGTCGAGGCGATCGTGGTCGGACGGCCCGACGAGGGCGACGCGGTGGAGATGGGGCCGCTCATCTCCGACGAGCACCGCCGCCGTGTGCTCGGGTTCGTCGAGCGCGCGCGGGAGGGGTCGCACGCGACGGTCGTGACTGGCGGCGGCGCGCTGGAGGGCCCCGGGTTCTTCGCGCGGCCGACCGTGGTCACCGACGTCGACCAGGACGACGAGATCGTGCAGCGGGAGGTCTTCGGCCCCGTGGTCACCGTCCAGCGGTTCGACGACGAGGCCGACGTCCTGGCATGGGCCAACGGGGTCCAGTACGGCTTGTGCGCCTCCGTGTGGACCCGCGATGTGGGCCGGGCGATGCGCGCGGCACGTGCGCTGCGTTTCGGGACCGTCTGGGTGAACGACCACCTCCCCCTCGTCTCGGAGATGCCATGGAGCGGGATGCGTTCGTCGGGCAACGGGAGGGACATGTCCCGGCTTGCCGTCGAGGAGTACAGCGCCGTGAAGCACGTCATGGTGAACCTCGCCTGAGGCGAGAGGCAAAGGGGGAAGAGCGGTGGAACCACTGGCAGGCGAGCGGGGCCCGGATCTGGCGACGGATCAGACCGAGCTTCCTCACGCGGGCAAGCTCCATGCGGGCGCGCTGTCGCTCATCGGCAACGTCGGGCTCGACATCGGCAGCTCCGCCGTCACCGCGTCGATGGCAGTCACCATCGGAGCGATCGTCGTGGTGAGCGGGTACGCGAGCCCGATAGCGATCTTGATCTGCGGCCTGCCGATGCTGGGGATCGCGGCCGCGTACCGCCGTCTGGGCAAGTGGCGCGTCCACTGCGGCGCGACGTACGACTGGGGTGCGCGGTCCATCGGCCCCCCCTACGGGTTCATGGTCGGATGGGTCATCTGGCTCGCGTACGTCGTCGGGGCCGTCTCGATCATCATCCCGCTCGGGCCGTACTTCCTCTCGTTTATCGGCCACAACGTCAACAGCCGCCTCGGGGAGGCCGTGATCGGGTTCATCGGCACGGTGGTGGTCTTCGGCGTCGCGCTCATCGGCGTGCGGATCTCGGCGCGGGTGCAGTGGACGCTCCTCGCTATCGAGCTGATCGGCGTGGCTGTGCTCGTCGTCTACGCACTCGTCGCCATCGCCACTCGCAGCCACGGTGCAGTGGGGTTCACCCCTGGCTGGTTCAGCTGGCACGAGATGGGCGGCGCAAGTGGGTTCGTGGCCGCAGCGCTCATCAGCGTCTACATCTACAGCGGGTGGGATGCAGGCATGCTCCTCGGCGAAGAGACCCGGCACCCTCGCAGGTGGCCTGGCGCCGCAGCGATGATCTCGGTGGTCTCTCTCGCAGTCGTCTTCGCGCTGCTCACGTTCTCGTTCCAGGCTGCCGCCCCCCTGAAGGGCATCGAGTCGCACAGCAACGTCCTCGAGTACATCGCCCAGCGGCTGGCCGGGGGTTGGCTCGCGAAGTGGGTCGTGCTCGGCGTGGCGCTCTCCGCGCTCGGGTCGACCCTCGCGTGCGTCGTCGCCTCTGCCCGCATGGGGTTCGCGATGGGGTCGGACGGGGTGCTCCCCCGGATCCTCGGCCGCACCAGCTCGCGCTTCAAGACCCCGGTCGCCGCGACCGTGATCGTCGGGGTCCTCGCGGCGGCCGGAGCGTGGCTCTACCCGCTCGGGTCCTCGACGGTGCAGACATCGTTCTCGAAGATCGTCTCGGTCGACGGCATCCTGTACGCCTTGTTCTACGTCGGCACCGGCATCGCCGTCGCCGTGTACTACCGCCGGCTCGCTCTGGGCGGGGCCTGGTCGTTCGTCCAGGTGGGCGTGTTCCCCGTCGTCTCGAGCGGGTTCCTCCTGTACATCGTCGTCAAGTCGGTCCCCGGGCTCGGCGGGTGGACGAGCGAGGACCTGATCTCGCTCTACGTGATGCTCGGTATCGGGGTCCTGCTGCTGATCTACGGGTACGTCGCCAAGACGTCGGACTTCTTCCGGATCCGGCGGGAGGTGTTCGACCCGCGCCAGGCAGCACTGGCGGAAGCCCGTCTCGGCACTACCCAGCGGATCGGGACATCGGTGGGCACCTAGCCGCAGAGGGCGCGAATCTCACCTTCCCACTGAAGCTGCATCCGGTGACCGCGCCGCAGCGGTCGTCTGGCGGCTGCAGTCGATCTCACTTATTGGACCAGCGATGCAGGAGCGAGCTCAATTGCCCCGAGATCCCAAATTCGACGTCCTCTTCGAGCCAATCAAGATCGGCCCGAAGACCCTGAAGAACCGCTTCTACAAGACGCCGCACTGCACCAACTTCGGCTCCGACTGGCCCGGCGCGCAGGCGTACTTCCGGGCGGTCGCCGCGGAGGGCGGCTGGGCGGCAGCGAGCACCGAGTACTGCTCGATCCACCCCTCGAGCGACCACGCGCCATTGAGCTCCGGTCGGCTGTGGGACGACAGCGACGTGCGCAATCTGTCGCTGATGTGCGACGCGCTCCACGAGCACGGCGCGCTCGCGGGTGTCGAGTTCTGGACCGGCGGCGCCCACGCTCCGAATTTCGAGTCTCGCATGCCCGCACCCGGAGTGTCCCAGATCGTGAGCGACTGCGAGTGGCGCCAGTCGTGCTACGAGATGGACAAGGACGACATCCGGGACATGCAGCAGATCTACGTCGAAGCGACCCGGCGCGCCATCAGGGCCGGGTTCGACATCGTCAATCTCTACGGAGGGCACGACGTGCCCCTCACGTACCAGTTCCTCGACCCCTTCTACAACCGCCGCGACGACGAGTACGGAGGGTCGTTCGAGAATCGTGCGCGGTTCTGGCTCGAGACCCTCGAGCTCGTGCGCGAGGTCGCGGACGGCGCCTGCGCGA
>JAJYXS010000150.1 GCA_021801615.1 Actinomycetes bacterium | reverse complement strand
TACGACCCCGGGACGTTCGCCCGGAGCCGCCCGCACTGGCTTTTGGCTCTCGCTCTTCCGTTTTCAAGGAACGACCAGGCACTCGCCCCAGGGGGCGTCGGTGCCGGCTCCCGAGCGAGCGCGGGGGTTGCCCGAGCTCGCTTCGGCCTCGCCACACGGCTCTGACGAGCCGGTTGGCGGGAGATCTACTCTACCAGCGAGCAGGTGGCTCGTCAACCGGCCCCTCGTGGCTCCTCGGGACCGGCGGGCCCCGAAGGACGCCGGCAGGAGCTGGATCATAGCGGCCCGCACCGGACACGCGGGCGGGCGCGGGCGCTCACTTCCAGCGGAAGTGCACGAAGATCCTCCCGAAGTTCTTCGAGTCCTTCTCCACCCGGTGGTAGCGCGCCCGGACGTCCTTTCGGTCCAGGTAGCGCAGCACCCGCTTCTTCAGCTGACCGGACCCCTTGCCCGGGATGATCTCGATGAGCGTCGCCTTCTTCGCCTCCGCCTCCGCGATGACCCGCTCGAGGGCGCGGTCGATCTCCTCGCCCTTGTTGTAGATGTCGTGGAGGTCCAAGACGAGCTTCGCGGCCACGCCCAGGTCCCCCGCTCAGCGCCCGCCGAGCATGCCGCTCATCTTGGACGCCAGCCACGAGGGCCGGCCCCGTCGGGCCTCGCTTCGGTCCGCGAGCTCGACGCCGCGGAGGCCCGCGTTCACGCCAAGCCACCGCAGCGGCTCCGGCTCCCACCTCGGCCATCGATGCCCCACCCAGGGCAGCGTGACGAGATCGCTGCGCTCCCCCCTCACGAGGTCTGCCAGGGTGCGGCCCGCGAGGTTCGCCGTCGAGACGCCGTCCCCGACGTAGCCCCCGGCCCAGGCGACGCCGGTCGCCCTGTCCAGGCCGACCGAGGAGTGCCAGTCCCTCGGGACGCCGATCGGCCCACCCCAGCGGTGGGTGATGCTCGCGTCGCCAAGCGCAGGGAACAGATCGACGAGCGCCTGGCGCAGCCCCTCGTGGACCCTCGCGTCCTGGTCGAAGCCCGGCCGCACCCGAGACCCGAAGTGGTACGGCGCCCCGCGCCCGCCGAAGGCGACGCGCCCGTCAGCGGTCCGCTGTCCGTAGATGACGAGGTGGCGCTGGTCGGAAAAGGTCTCCCGAGCCGCAAGCCCCGCCTCCTTCCAGAACGCGTCGTCGAGCGGCTCGGTCGCGAGCATGAGCGAGTACACGGGCGCGAGCGTCCTGCGCTCGCCCGGCAGCGTCGCGGTCCACGCCTCGAGCGCACGCACCACCACCTCGGCGCGCACCGTTCCCCGGGTCGTCACGGCAGCGGGCCGCCGCCCATTGCGCCCCGGACGGATGGCGACGACCGGGGTTCCCTCGTGCACCGGCACCCCCAGGCGCTCCACCGCCTCGGCGAGCCCGCGCACGAGGCGGGCGGGGTCGATCGCCGCACAGTGCGGCGTGTAGGTGGCCCCGAGCACCCGCGTCGCCCCGACGCGCTCGTGCGCCTCCCGGCGGTCGAGCCACGTCAGGTCGGCCTCGCCCGCGCCGAAGCTGCGGGCCTCTGCGACCTGCATCTTCGCCCGCGTCACCTGGGCAGGGTCTCGGGCCATGACGACCGTGCCCCCCTTGGCGAAGTGGCAGTCGATCCCCTCTGCCGCAGCGGCGCGCCCCACCTCCTCGACGGTCCGCACCATCTCCGCGCGCATGCGGCGTGCCGCGTCCTCGCCGTGCTCGCGGGCGAGCTTCGTGTCGGACGCCGCGAACAGCGCCGAGCACCACCCTCCGTTGCGCCCCGACGCGCCATAGCCGGCGACCTCCGCCTCGAGCACGACCATGCGCAGGCTCGGGTCGGCGATCGCGAGATAGCGTGCCGTCCACAGCCCGGTGTACCCGGCGCCCACGATCGCGACGTCGACGTCGAGGTCGCCGCCGAGCCCCGGACGGACGCCGGCGGCCTCTGGCAGCATGTCCCACCACAGCGACAGGCCGCGGCGGTCCGGGCTCGGGTCCTGCCGGGGCTTCTCAGGCATCTCGATCGCGCCCGTCTCGTGCCGGTCCGCTCGCGCGCCCTGCATCTATGGCCACGCTCAGACCCGCCGCTGGGCCTCCGTCAGCACGTCTCGCAGGATCTGGGTCATGAGGTCGATCTCCTCGTGCCCGCAGATGAGCGGCGGCGAGAGCTGGATCACCGGGTCGCCCCGGTCGTCGGCGCGGCAGATCAGCCCTGCATCGAACAGCGCTCCCGACAGGAAGCCGCGCAGCAGGCGCTCGCACTCCTCGTCGTTGAAGGACTCCTTGGTCGCCTTGTCCTTCACGAGCTCGATCCCGTAGAAGAACCCCTCGCCGCGCACGTCCCCTACGATCGGCAGGTCGTACAAGGACTCGAGCGACGAGCGGAAGTAGTCGCGGTTCTCGCGGACGTGCTCGAGGATGTGCTCCCGTTCGAAGATCTCGAGGTTCGCGAGCGCGACCGCGCAGCTCACCGGGTGGCCGGCGAACGTGAAGCCGTGGGCGAAGCTCCTGTCGCCGTGGAGGAAGGGCTCGACGAGCTTGTCGCTGGCGATCATCGCCCCGAGCGGTGCGTAGCCGCTCGTGAGGCCCTTGGCGACGGTGATGATGTCGGGTTGGTAGCCGAAGCGCTGTGCGCCGAAGTACTCCCCCAGACGGCCGAACGCGCAGATGACCTCGTCGGAGACGAACAGCACGCCGTGGCGGTCGCAGATCTGCCGGACGCGCTCGAAGTACCCCGGCGGCGGCGGGAAGCAGCCCCCTGCGTTCTGGACCGGCTCGAGGTAGACCGCGGCGACCGTCTCGGGGCCCTCGCGCTCGATGGTCCGGTCGATCTCGTCGGCGGCCCAGCGACCGAAGGCCTCCAGGTCGTCGCCGTGCTCGGGAGCCCGGTAGAAGTTCGTGTTCGGCACCTTGACCGCTCCTGGCATGAGCGGCTCGAACGGCGTGCGCAGGCTCGGGATCGAGGTGATCGCGAGCGCGCCCATGCTGGTCCCGTGATAGGCGATGTCGCGGCTGATCACCTTGTAGCGCCATGGCTGGCCCTTCACGCGGAAGTACTGGCGCGCGAGCTTCAACGCGGACTCGACCGCTTCGGAGCCCCCGGAGGTGAAGAAGACGCGGTTCAAGTCGCCCGGGGCGAGCTCGGCGAGCCGGTCAGCGAGCTCGATCGCCCTCGGGTGCGCGTACGTCCACAGCGGGAAGTACGCGAGCACCCCCGCCTGCTTCGCCGCGGCCTCGCCGAGCTCGTAGCGGCCGTGCCCGAGCTGGCTCACGAAGAGCCCCGCGAGCCCGTCGAGGTACCGCTTGCCGTGCTGGTCCCAGACGTAGGGTCCCTCGCCGCGCACCATCACGGGAACCTCGTGCTCGGCGTCGTAGACGCCGAGACGCGTGAAGTGCATCCAGAGGTGGTGGCGTGCTCGCTCGCTCAGCTGGTCACCCCAGTCGCCGCCCTCGAAGTCCACGGTGTGCGTCTCGTACTCGGAAGTCATCTGGTCCCCCAGGAGTAGGTCTGCTTGGCAAGCTTCAGGTACACGAACGACTCGGTGCTCCGCACGCCTGGGATGGAACGGACGGAGTCGTTCAACAATCGGAACAGGGCGTCGTCATCCTCGCAGACGACCTCCACGAGAAGGTCGAATGATCCCGCGCACATCACGACGTAGTCAACTTCTTCGAGCTCGGACAGCTTGTCGGCGACCGACCGCACGTCACCTTCGACGCGCACCCCCACCATCGCCTGACGGTGGAACCCGAGCTGGAGGGGGTCGGTCACCCCGACGATCTGGATGACCCCCGCGTCCCGCAGCCGCTGGACGCGTCGGCGCACCGCGGCCTCCGACAGCCCCACCTCGTCGGCGATCGTCCCGTAGGGAAGCCGCCCGTCGCGCTGGAGCGCCTCGACGATCGCCCGGTTCGCGTCGTCGAGAAGGCCCGGCCGCCCGTTCGCCGGCGGCCCGTTCGAAGGCCGTGTGGCCCTCGCAGGGCGAGGCTCCACGGTGCCGGGGAAGCGCTCAGGTGCCACGGACGCGCGTGTGGGGGTGCCGGCACCGCCGGCGGTGCCGGCGGGATCGGACCGCTTCACGCGGGGCATCTCTCGGGACATCTCTCCATCCCCTCGAGCCTCGAACCCGTCGCAGCGGAGCACCGTCGCAGCGGAGCACCGTCGCAACGGAGCACCGTCGCAGCGCGGGCCAGCCGGTGGCGGGGATCGGCTGCACGCCGAATTCTGTCACATTCTGGCGGTTCGTCAAGCGATTCGGGCGCATCGAGGAGGTGCGACCCACAGAAAGCCGCTTTCCCCGCATGCCGTGACCTGCCTAAGCTGGCAGGGTCGTCGACTCGGCACGCGCCGCTTGCCGCCTCGGCAGGGGGCGGACCGACCGGCCGAGCGGGGTCTCGGCCGAGTTGGCCGGACTGCACGGCCTGGCTCGCACGGCCTGGCTCGCACGGCCTGGCTTGTACGGCCTGGCTCGCACGGACCGGGTCACACGGGCTGGGTCACGCAAGGAGACAAGGAGGGAACGAGGAGCCGACGTGAGGAGACCGGCACGCTCGAGCGGTTCCGCAACTTCGTGAACGGCCAGCACGTGGACGCCGACGGGCCGATGGCACCGGTGATCGACCCGTCCACCGGCCGCGCGTACGCCGAGGCACCGGTGTCCAGCGCAGCAGACGTCGATCGTGCGGTCAAGGCCGCGGCCGACGCGTTCCCGCAGTGGCGGGACCTCGCGCCCGGTCAGCGGAGCCTCGCGCTCCTGCGGATCGCCGACGCGCTCGAGCGCCGGGCAGAGGAGCTCGTGCACGTGGAGTCGCGCAACACCGGCAAGCCGATCGCGCTGACGCTCTCCGAGGAGGTCCCGCCGATGATCGACCAGATCCGGTTCTTCGCCGGCGCGGCTCGCATGCTCCACGGCCTGTCTGCTGGCGAGTACATGGGCGGGCACACCTCCATGATCCGCAGGGAGCCGATCGGGGTCTGCGCGGCGGTGACGCCCTGGAACTACCCGATGATGATGGCGGTGTGGAAGTGGGCGCCGGCGCTCGCCGCCGGCAACACGATGGTCCTGAAACCCTCGGACACCACCCCCGCCTCCGCGGTGCTCATGGCCGAGATCATGGCCGAGCACCTCCCCCCGGGCGTCCTGAACGTCGTCTGCGGCGACCGAGACACGGGCCGCGCGCTCGTCGAGCACCCCACCCCCGCGATGGTGTCGGTGACCGGCAGCGTGCGCGCAGGCATGGAGGTCGCAGGCTCCGCGGCCGCAACGCTCAAGCGAGTCCACCTCGAGCTCGGTGGGAAGGCGCCGGTCGTCGTGTTCGACGACGCAGACGTCGAGACGACCGCCGCCGGCATCGCCGGAGCCGCCTACTTCAACGCGGGCCAGGACTGCACCGCGGCGACTCGCGTCCTCGCGGGCCCCCGGATCCACGACGACCTGCTCGCCGCGCTGGCAGAGCAGGCGAAGAGCACGAGGACCGGCGCCCCCGACGACGAGTCGGCCAACTACGGCCCCCTCAACAATTCCAACCAGCTCGCCCGCGTGCGCGGGTTCCTCGATCGCCTTCCCGACCACGCGGAGGTCGTCACCGGAGGCCAGCAGGTCGGGACGACGGGCTACTTCTTCGCCCCCACCGTCGTCGACGGGCTGCACCAGGACGACGAGCTCGTCCAGCAGGAGGTCTTCGGCCCGGTCCTCTCCGTCCAGCAGTTCTCGGACGAGGAGCAGGCGCTCGCCTGGGCGAACGGCGTCGAGTACGGGCTCGCGTCGAGCGTGTGGACCAAGGACCACGGCCGTGCGATGCGCATGGCAAAGGGGCTGGACTTCGGCTGCGTGTGGATCAACACCCACATCCCCCTCGTCGCCGAGATGCCCCACGGCGGGTTCAAGCATTCCGGCTACGGCAAGGACCTGTCGATGTACGGCTTCGAGGACTACACCAGGATCAAGCACGTGATGAGCAATATCTCGGCCTGAGGCGGTTCGAGCCGCGAGCACCAGGCCCGCCGGCAGGCGGCTCGCGCCGCGAGCCACGACAGGCAGCGCGAGCCACGACATGTGAGCCACGACAGGCAAAAGGAGCACGAACCGTGATCATCGGCGTCCCCAAGGAAGTGAAGCAGGACGAGTACCGGGTCGCGATCACTCCCGCCGGTGTGCGGGAGCTGACGGCCGCGGGGCACATCGTGAACGTCGAGCAGGGCGCGGGCGAAGGCTCCTCGATCCAGGACGCCGAGTACGTGGCCACCGGGGCCAAGATCGTCCCCGACCCCGACGAGGTGTGGGCCGGCGCCGACATGGTGCTGAAGGTCAAAGAG
>JAJYXS010000206.1 GCA_021801615.1 Actinomycetes bacterium | reverse complement strand
TTCATGACACCGTAACACCAGTCCCAACGATCCGCAACCCCTGGGCGATATAGGAGCACCGCCGGCTGCGTGGATGCAGCACCTCTTCCAACGCAGCTGCAGGACGCGTCAGGTGGTGCGTCGCGGCTCGTCGGACGTGTCCGTGCGCCGAGCGAGCCGCTCGCGTAGCGCATCGGCCTCCACGTCGAGACGTGCGAGCACCCCTCTCACGATGCGCCGTTCGGCCATCCCGCCGACCACGGGCAGCGCGACGACGAGGTCCCCCTCGAGCTGTCGCCGCGTGGACGCGCCTGCCGCGTCCAGATCGGGGTGGTCGCCGCCTGCCGCGTCCAGATCGGGGTGGTCGCCGCCTGCCGCGTCCAGATCGGGGTGGTCGCCGCCTGCCGCGTCCTCCTCGGGCACGAGCAGGAAGTCGGCGTGGCCGTGCAGGAGCCGCGGGTTTGCCTCCGCCGCGAATTCGAGCCGCCCGCCCGACTCGCCGACCACGTGCACCTCCTGGGTCCACGTCAGGCGTTCGCCTCCGATCAGGCGTTCGGCCAACGGGTCGAGGTGGCCGGTGAACTCGTAGCGCAGGAGGACCCCGCAGTCCGCAGGGCCGCCGTGGAGCCGCACGTCGGCGCCGCCCGCCGCCTCGATGGAGCGCGCCTCGAGGAGCTCGAGGTCGGGAAGCTCGAGGGCTCGGTAGAAGTCGGGATCCGTCAGCACGGCGGCGACCGCCGCGGGCGGCGCGGGAAACCGGTGCACGGCGGTGAAGCGCACCTCGGCAGCGAGCCCTCAGGTCACCGTCGCGGCCAGGTCACGCAGACCGCGATCGTCGCCACGCGCCGCTGCACGTCTCGACACTACGACGCGCGGCGCACACGACCGGCCCTTGCACGAGGCGCGCAACGGCCAGCTCTGCGCCGGCGCAATGGCCGTCAACCCGTATCGTCACCTGGGTGACACGGGACGACGCCCCGAACGACGGCCCAGCGCTGCCGCCGACGCCTGCCGACCTCGAGTGGGGTGCGTTCTCCGACGACGCTCCCTGGATCGTCGACCCGACAGGTCTCGAATGGCGAAGCGGGCTCGCCGCGCTGCGCCTTGCGACTGCGGCAAAGACTCGAGCGCTCGCCCGAGCCCGTGCCCTGCCTCCGGTCGCAGCCGCGTGGCGCGTCGCCACCATCCTGGGTCCGGCACTGGGCATGTGGTACCTCGTCGATCGTCGCCACGGCAGGAGCCGGTCGCGCGGCGGGCTCTCCCGGAGGTTGCGGGTCGCGTTCGAACGTCTCGGTCCCACCTACATCAAGCTCGGCCAGATCCTCTCGGCCGGCGAGGGGGTCTTCCCCGAAGAGCTCGTCGAGGAGTTCCGCCTCTGCCGCGACCAGGTGCCGGCGGAGAGCTTCGAGACGGTCCGAGCGACGGTGGAAGAAGAGCTCGGACACCCGTTGGAGGACGTGTTCTCGTCGTTCGAGGAGGTCCCGATCGCGGCGGCGTCGATCGCGCAGGTGCACGCGGCCCGCCTCGTGAGCGGCGAGGAGGTCGTGATCAAGGTCCAGCGCCCCCAGATCGCGCGTCAGGTCCGGCGCGACCTCTCGGTGATGGCATGGCTCGCGCCCTTCCTCGTCGGCAGGATCCCGGTCACGGCGCTCGCGAACCCGCCGGCCTTGATCGAGCTCTTCGCCGAGACGATCGGCGAAGAGCTCGACTTCCGTCTCGAAGCCGAGAACATGCTCGACGTCGCGCGCGTGCTCGCCCGAGCCGCTCCTACAAGAACGAGGCGCGCGCTCGTCGTCCCCCGCCCACATGCGAGGCTCGTGACCCGCCGAGTCCTCGTCATGGAACGGCTGCACGGCTACGCGTGGGGAGATGCCGCGACGATGCGTGCGGCCGGGATCGACACCGCCCAGGTGCTCATGGCCACGCTGATCGCCTTCTTGGAGGGGCTCGTCCTCCACGGGGTGTTCCACGGCGACCTGCACGCCGGCAACCTCCTCGTGCTCCCCGACGGGCAGGTGGCGCTGCTCGACTTCGGCATCACCGGCCGCCTCGACGAGCGCGGCCGACGGGGCCTCCTCCGGCTCGTCATGTCCGCTGCGACCAACGACGTGAGGTCCCAGGTCGAGGCCATGCGCGAGCTCGGCGCCCTGCCGGAGGACGTCGACGTGGACGCCGTCATCGCCGACCTGCGGCTGGACCAACCGGTCGTGGACCCCACCACCATGGACGTCGAGCAGCTCACCCGCGAGATCCGCGAGATGACCAAGTCGCTCCTCGGCCTTGGGGCCAGGATGCCCAAGGCGCTCATGCTCTTCGTGAAGGACATGCTGTTCATCGACAACGCGATGGCCACCATGGCGCCCGACGTCGACGTTCTCGGTCAGACCGTCGCCATCCTCGCGCACCTCCAGTCGCGTCACGGCGAGCGCATCGCGCGCGATCTCGGCGTGAGCCCCTCAGCCCTCGGGGAGGTACAGGCCGCCGGCATCCGCAGCTCGTTCGGGCTTGGGGACGACGTCCAGCAGCTCACCCACCGCGAGATCCAAGCGCGCAGGCGGCTGATCAGCACGCGCCTGCGCGAGCAGCACCGATCGAAGGAGCGCGGCGAACGCTGACCACGTCGCGCTCGATCCTCGATGCTCGGCGGTCCGAGAGGAGCCGGGAGCCCGGCTACGAACCACGCCAGAGCTACGTCAGAGCTACGTCGACGAAGCGGCGGGGGGAGCGGCAGGCGGGGCCGCACCCGACCCCAGTGCGCCGGAGGCACCGACCTGGGCCTTCAGCGCGGCAAGCTCCGCGTCCACGTTCGACTTCGCGCTGACCTCGTCCAGCTCCTTCTGGATGTCGTCGGTGGTGCCACCGACGTCCTCGAGCACCCCGGACTCGAGCAGCTCGTCGGTGGCCTGGGCCCGCGACTGCATGGTCGCGATCTTGTCCTGCGCCCGCTGCAACGCGGCGCCGGAGTCACTGATGGATTTCGAGATCCCCGAGACGCTCTCGTTCACGGAGGTGACGGCCTTCGACGCGGTGTACTCCGCCTTGAGCGTCTCCTTCTGGGTGCGGAAGGCGTTCACCCGGGACTGGAGCTGGTCCAGCGTCTGCTCGAGCTTCTGCTCCTGTTCCGTCAGCTGCTGGTGCTGCGGCTCCATCTGGTCGATCTGCTGCAGCGCCGCGGCCTTGCGGGCGAGCGCCTCTTTCGCCAGGTCGTCCCGGCCCTGCGCGACTGCAGCCTGGGCCTGATCCTGGAGGTGGGCGACGGACTGCTGCAGCTGGCTCTCCTGGAGCTCGAGGCGTTTGCGCGACGCCGCGATTGTGACGAGCGCCCGCCGGACCTGCGTGAGCTGCTCGAGCATCTTCTCGTACGAGAGGTCGAGCATCTCCGCCGGGTTCTCTGCCTGGTCGAGCGCCTTGTTCGCTTTCGCCTCGACGATGTCGTGGGCACGTTGGAAGATTCCCATGCCCCCATCTTGCTCCGTCCGGGGCTCCGTCCGTAGTCGTGCACGCCGCTCCCGCGCCGGTCAGCCGCCCTCGAAGGGGAAGCCGAGATCCGGCGCCGTCAGGACTGCTCGGAACGCCAGCCCCTCCTCGGCCGCCATGGCGGCCGCCGTGCCACCCCGGTCCACCAGTGCGACGAGCCCCACCGGCTCGGCTCCCGCCGCACGTACCGCCCGCGCCGCCTCGAGCAGCGACGTGCCGCGCGTGACCGTGTCCTCGGTGACCACCACCACATCACCCTGGTCCAGCGCGCCCGCGACGCGGCCGCCCGGCCCGTGCCGCTTCTCTTCCTTGCGGACGCTGAACGCCTTCAGCGGGCGCCCACGCACCGTGGCGACGGCTGCGGTCACGAACGCGACCGGGTCCGCCCCCATCGTCAACCCTCCGATGGCCGTCACTTCGTCCGGAACGAGGTCCAGAACCGCCTCTGCCACGAGGAGCATGGCCTCCGGACGGCAGACGGTCTGCTTCGCGTCGATGAACCAGCTGCTTGGCCTCCCGGACTTGAGCACGAAGGCGCCCTCGCGGACCGCGTGGAGCAGCAGGTGCTCGCGCAGCGACTCGAGCGCCGGCGACGCGAGCCGCGGCAAGCGCCGTTGCGAAGGGGTCTCGAGCCCGGTCACAGCCGCACCGCGCCGGTCCCGGCGACGACCTCGCCCACCACGTGGGCCGGCGACGCGCCCGGGGCGGTCCGCAACGCCCGGACCACCGGGTCCACCGCGTCCGGGGCCACCACGAGGATCATGCCGAGACCGAGGTTGAAGACGCGCGCCATCTCGGGCTCCGGCACGCTGCCGAGGCGCGCGATCTCGGCGAAGATGCGCGGCACCTCCCATGCCCTGCGATCCAAGACCGCATCGGCGTACGGGGGCAGCACACGGGCCAGGTTCCCCGGGATGCCACCACCGGTCACGTGTGCGCAGGCGTGGACACCTGTCGCACGCGCTCGCAGCGCTCCGAGGACCGACGGTGCGTACACCACGGAGGGGGCAAGGAGCTCGTCCGCGAGGGAGTGCGGGGCCCCGTCCCACGCCGGCCCGTCGAGCGGAAGCCCCGCGCGCTCGAGCAGGACGTGCCGGGCGAGCGTGTACCCGTTCGAACGGAGCCCCGGCGAAGGCAGCCCTACGAGCACGTCACCGACGGCGACGCGGTGGGGGCCGAGCTCCTGGCCGGCCTCGACCACGCCCAGCGCGAACCCCGCCAAGTCGACGTCGTCGGGTCCCATGGCGCCGGGGTGCTCGGCGGTCTCGCCGCCCGCCAGCGCGCACCTTGCGATTCGGCACCCCCTGGCGATCCCCCCGACGATCGACTCGACCCGCTCGGGCACGAGCTTCCCCACTGCGACGTAGTCCAAGAGGAACAGCGGCTCTGCCCCCACGCAGACGACGTCGTCCACGCACATCGCGACGAGGTCCACGCCGATGTCGTCGAGACGGCCGGTCGCTTGCGCGAGCAGCATCTTCGTCCCGACGCCGTCGGTCGACGAGACGAGCACCGGGTGCGGGTACCGGTCGGTGTCGAGCGCGAACAGCCCTGCGAAGCCGCCGATGCCAGAGAGCACCCCCGGACGCTCCGTGGCACGTGCGAGGCCCCGGATCCGCTCGACCGTCTCGTCCGCGGCGGAAAGGTCGACGCCTGCCCCCGCGTACGTGGCTGCATCGCCACCGGATGCGCCGGCGCCGGCGCACGCGTCCGTGCCGGTGCCGGCGGGCGCAGTCGCGTCCTCCCTCGGTCTCAACGGCACCCGGTCATGCCCCCGGAGGCGAGCCCTTCAGGAGTGGCACCTCCCGCACCGGCTCTGCGGGCCCGACGCTCTCGGCCCAAAGACTCTCGGGCCCGACGCTCTCGGGCCCGACGCTCTCGGGCCAGTCGCTCTCGGCCCAGGCACGCTCGGCCGGCACCGCCGTCGGGTACCGGCCCGTGAGGCACGCGTCGCACCAGCCCGCCGAGCCGGCGCCGATCGCGGTCTTGAGCTCCTCGACCCCGATGTAGGCGATCGAGTCGACGTCGAGGAAGCGCTCGATCTCCGGTGGCGACATCGAGGCCGCGAGGAGCTCGCCACGCGTCGGGGTGTCGATCCCGTAGAAGCACGGCCACCGGAAGGGTGGCGAGGAGATGCGCAGATGCACCTCGGACGCCCCGGCGTCCCGCAGCATCCTCACGATCGCCCGCGTCGTCGTGCCCCGCACGATCGAGTCGTCCACCACGACGAGCCGCCTTCCCGCGATGTTCTCGCGAAGGGGGTTCAGCTTCCGGCGTACCGCGTCCCGGCGCGCGTCGGAGTCCGGGTCGATGAACGTGCGCCCGATGTAGCGGTTCTTCACCAGCCCCTGGCCGTAGGGGATGCCGCTACGCCGGGCGAAGCCTTCGGCGGCAGGCACGCCGGAGTCCGGGACGCCCATGACCAGATCGGCGTCGACCGGCGCCCGCTCTGCGAGCAGCTCGCCCATGCGACGGCGTGCACCGTGCACCTCGCGTCCGTAGAGGCGACTGTCGGGACGCGCGAAGTAGACGAATTCGAAGATGCACAGGTGCGGATCGACGTCTCCGGGGCCGAAGAGCATCTCGCTGTGGATCCCCTCCTCTCCGGGCCCGTCGATCGTGACGAGCTCGCCAGGATCCAGCTCGCGCACGTACGTCGCGCCGACCACATCGAGCGCAGGCGACTCCGACGCGAGCACCCAGCCCTCAGGGCGCTCCGCCGTCCCGAGGCGCCCGAGGCACAACGGCCGGAAGCCGTGAGGGTCCCGGATCCCGTAGAGACGCTCCGTATCGACCAGCACGAGGGAGAAGGCTCCCTTCAAGCGCGGGAGCACCCCGCGCAGCGCGGCCGCGAGCGGGCTCGACGCCGG
>JAJYXS010000011.1 GCA_021801615.1 Actinomycetes bacterium | reverse complement strand
CCGCCAGCGCGCGCGACCCGTACGTGTCGAGCCCGAGCGGCGAGACCGCGGTGTCCGAGTGCAAGACCTCCACGTCCTCGGGCGAGACGCCGAGCTTGTCGGCGACGATCATCGACCAGGAGGTCTCATGGCCCTGGCCGTGGGGGCTCGTGCCGGTGACCACCTGCACCGTGCCGGTCGGGAGCATCCGAACCGCCGCCGTCTCCCAGCCTCCGGCGACGTAGTTGAGCGACGCGAGCACCCGAGAGGGCGCGAGCCCGCACATCTCGACGTACGAGGAGAGCCCGACGCCGAGCAGCTTCGTCGCGCCCTCGCCTCTGCGACGCGCCTGCTCGCTCCTCACCCCGTCGTACTCGGCGAGCTCGAGCGCCGCGTCGAGCGCGGCCTCGTAGTTCCCGCTGTCGAAGACGAGCCCCGCCGCAGAGGAGTAGGGGAACTTGTCGGTGCCGATGAAGTTCCGCCTGCGCACCTCGGCGGGGTCGAGACCGATCCTTCGGGCGAGCGCGTCCATCGCTCGCTCGATCGCGTACGTCGCCTCCGGGCGGCCCGCGCCCCGGTAGGCGTCGGTCGGGGTCTTGTTCGTGAAGACGCCGGTGCAGGTGAACGAGTAGGCGGGCACGTCGTAGGCGCCGTGGTAGAGGAAGGCTCCGAGGAGAGGGATCCCAGGGGTGACGAGCTGCAGGTACGCACCCATGTCGGCAAGGAGGCGGGCCCGCACCCCCTTCACGCGCCCGTCCGCGTCGGCAGCAAGCTCGATCTCCTGGACCTGCCCTCGGCCATGGACGGTCGCCTGCGCGGCTTCGGAGCGCTCCTCGCTCCAGCGCACCGGCTTGCGGAGCCTCCTCGCCAGGGCGAGGCAGAGGAGCTCCTCCGCGTAGACGTCGAGCTTCGAGCCGAACCCTCCTCCCACCGAGGGCGCGACGACCCTGATCCGGTCCTCTGGGACTCCCGCGCTGAGGCCGAGCATCGTCCTCAGGATGTGGGGGATCTGCGTCGCCGAGTAGACGACGTACTCGCCGCCGAAGGGTTGCGGCACCACGCAGACGCCGCGGGGCTCCATCGCCGCAGGGATGAGCCGCTGCTGGACGTAGCGCTCCTCGATCCTGACCGCGGCCTCCTCGAAGGCGCGCTGGACGGCCGCAGGGTCCGGCGAGAGCTCCCAGGTGTAGGCACGGTTGGACGTGAGGTCCAAGTGCGCGAGGACGGCGTCGCTCGCCGCGTCCTCGAGGTCGACGGCGGCGGGAAGCTCCTCGTAGGCGACGTCCACGGCAGCCAGAGCGTCCTGGGCCTGGGCCTGGGAGGCGGCGACCACGACCGCGACCGCGTCCCCGACGTAGCACGCCTCCTCCGTGGCGAGGGGGAGATGGCGCGGCGAGACCATGTCGGCGGTGACCGGCCACGCGCACGGCATCGGCGACGCCCACTCCCCGGCGAGGTCGGCGCCGCTGAAGGCGGCAACGACGCCGGGCATCCCGAGCGCCCGGGACACGTCGACCGAGACGATCCGTGCGTGCGCGTACGGGCTCCTCACGACCGCCATGTGCAACGCGCCGGGGACGACGAGGTCGTGGACGAAGAGCGACTCACCGCTCAACAGCGCCGGGTCTTCGCGCCGGCGCATCCTCGTCCCGACCACCCTCGCGACGGTCTGCTCGGCGAGGGGCGCGCTCATGGCACGAGCGCGCCCGAGCGAGCGGCCGCGAGCGCGGCCTGGACGATGTTGTGGTAGCCGGTGCAGCGGCAGAGGTTGCCTTCCAGCCCTGCGCGGACCTCGGCCTCCGTCGGGTCGGGGTGCTCCTTGAGGAACGACGCGATGGCCATCACCATGCCCGGCGTGCAGAAGCCGCACTGGAGCCCGTGGTGCTCCCGGAACGCCTCTTGGATCGGGTGGAGCGTCCCGTCCGGCGCCGCCATGCCCTCGATGGTCGTGATCTCCTGGCCGTCGGCCTGCGCAGCCAGCACGGTGCACGACTTCACCGACTCGCCGTTGAGCAGCACCGTGCACGCACCGCACGAGGTCGTATCGCAGCCGACGTTGGTCCCCGTCAGGCCCCGCACCTCGCGCAGGTACTGCACGAGGAGCATTCGAGGCTCGACATCATGGGTCTCGGTCGTCCCGTTCACCGTCACGGTCACCTGCATGCGCCGACCTCCCTCGTGCTCGCGACGTCTTCTTCGGAGCGCGCCCTCATGCTGCCACGCGCGCCCGGTTCATGCACCGCCCGACACCGGCGGGACGACCGCCACCTCGTCGCGCTCGCCAATGGCCGCATCGCCGGTGACCGGTTCGCCGTTCACCCAGACGGCGGAGACGCCGAGAACCGCCTCGAACTGCGGGCCGAACCGCCGGCAGGCTGCGGTGCAGAGCTCCGTGAGGCTCGCCGCGTCGATGGTCACCTCGTGTGCCCCCGCGGCGGCGCGCGCAGGACCGAAGAGGAGGAGCGTCGCCATCAGCGCAGAAGATCCTTCTCGGTCAAGGCTCCTCCTCGGTCACGGGGTCCCCGCGAAGCCCGCCGCGAGCGCCGAGTTCGTCACGATGACCTCCACCTCCTCGCCCGTTTCCACCCCGTCGCCGTCGGCCAGCACCGCGAGGCCGTCGGCGAGGCCCATGGAGCGGATCTGGTGGGACCCCTGGCCGGGGCAGGGCCGAGCGGTCCAGGTCCTCGCGAGTCCGTGCGCCCCTGCGTGTCCGCACGACGCGGCCAGAGGGACGTCGGAGACGAGCTCGACCCGGACGAAGTGCGTCCTTCCGTCCGGGCGCCGGCGTAGCGGCGCCGCCGCGCGCGCGGTCACCCGGGGCCGTGTGGTCACCCGGTGCCCCCCCATCGCACGGAGAGCGGGCCGCACGAGGAGCTCGAAGCTGACGGCGGAGGAGACGGGATTGCCCGGGAGCCCGAAGACCGGGACGGGCCTCTCCGGCCCCGAGAGCACCGTGAAGGAGAAGGGTTTCGCGGGCCGGATCGCGATCTGCATCCAGCGGGTCGCCGCGCCCCCGAGGCGCTCGAGCACGATGCGCACCACGTCGACGTCGCCCACGCTCACCCCGCCTGACAGGAGGAGGACGTCCACACGGCCGAGCGCGTCGGCGATGCGCCCGGCGAGCGCGTCCTCGTCGTCCGCGGCGCGCCCGAGGTCGACCGCGCGGCCCCCTGCCTCCGCCACGAGCGCGAGCAGCATCGGGCGGTTCGAGTCGTAGATCTGCGCAGGGCCCAGTGGACGTCCGGGCTCCACGAGCTCGTCACCGGTCGAGATCACGCCGACCCGCGGTCGGGGGTGCACCTCGACCGCGCTGCAGCCTGCGCTCACGAGCGCGGCGAGCTGAGTGGGGCCGACCTCCCTCCCGGAGCCCAGCACCTCGTCGCCCGCGCGCACGTCGCCGCCCGGAGGACGGACGTTCTCCCCGGGCTCGACCGGCGCCTCGATCACGACCCGCTCGTCGCCCGAGGCCACCTCGGCCGCACGCGTCCGCTCGATCATCGCGACCGCGTCCGCACCCGGAGGCACCGGCGCTCCGGTCATGATCCTCGCGGCCTGCCCGGGACCCACCTCGCCGCTCAGGGTCGCCCCCGCGAGCACGCGCCCGACCACCTGGAGGGTCACCGGCGCTCCCTTCGTGTCCACGGCGCGCAGCGCATAGCCGTCCATCGCCGAGTTCGCGAACGGGGGGACGTCGACCTTGGCGACCGCGGGCGCCGCGAGCACACACCCCAGCGCGTCCGCCAATGCGAAGGTGCGCGGCTCGAGCCGGGTCGAGGCGCCCAGCACGAGGGCCTGGGCCTCCTCGAGCGGGATCACACCGAGCGCACCGGCTGCGCTCCGGTGCCCCAGTCCTCGCCGCCAGCCCACCGCTCGTACTTCCAGATCGGCACGGTCTCCTTCACGGTGTCGATCACGTGGCGGCCGGCAGCGAAGGCGTCGTCGCGGTGCGGTGCGGAGACGACCACCACGACCGCGGTGTCGCCGACCGCCAGCGATCCCAGCCGGTGCAGCAGGGCCATGCGCGCGATCGACGGCCACCGTGCCCGTGCGTCGCCCACGACGGCCGCCATGCGGGCGAGCGCAGGCGCCTCGTACGCCTCGTAGGCGAGCGCCTCCACGCCGTCCCGCCCCTCGGCGTGGTCACGTACGGTGCCCGCGAACGTGACGACCGCGCCGCAGCTCGGCAGCGTCGCCCACTCGACCGCTGCCGTCGTGGGCAGCGTCGTCCTGGCGAGGCCGATCCAGTCCTCGCCCTCCACCGGCGGCGCAAGCCCCAGGCGCGCGAGATCGGCCGGGGTGTCGACGTCCTCGACGAGCCTCCCCCCGACGACCCCCTCGACGGCGCGTTCGACATCTGCGCCGGCCACGTACGCCGTGCCGGGACCGAAGACCCGCCGCAAGGACCGCTCCCCGGCGGCGAGCTGCGCGCCGGCCCGCTCCAGGT
Organism: Actinomycetes bacterium; assembly: GCA_021801615.1. GTDB lineage: Bacteria > Actinomycetota > Acidimicrobiia > Acidimicrobiales > RAAP-2 > JAJYVT01. The sequence goes on along the minus strand of JAJYXS010000011.1, from coordinate 1,921 downwards.
CGGCGACCGACCAGCGCGCGCACAACGGCTGGGGAACGCCGTCGACGAGGGGCACGACGCTCTCGTCGCCGGGCCTGCCTGCGAGCCAGGAGACGAGCCCCGGCGTCACCGCCGGGAGGTCGCAGGCCAGGACGACCGCAGGCTGCTTGCGCCCCGTGAGCCGCACGAGCTCGGCCCACCCGGCCACGACCGCGGCTAGCGGGCCGGAGCCCGGCGGGACCTCGGTGACGCTCCGGAGGCCGCTCACGCCGGGCCCCACCTCGACCGAGTGCGACGTCGACGCCTCGAGCGCCTGCGCAGCACGCCGTGCGAGCGGGACGCCGCCGACCACCAGCGTCGCCTTGTCGGTGCCCATCCTGCGCGAGGAGCCACCGGTGAGCACGATGCCGTAGACGGACTCGCCCATCGCCGACCAGCGTAGGCGGTGCTACGCGGCGACCGCCTCAGCACGCTGCTTGCCTCGGGCGGCGACCTCCTCGAGGAACCGTGCATAGCGCTCGATCAGCACCGGCCAGCGGTAGTACCGCTCCACGTAGCGCCGCCCGCGCGTGCCCAGCTCGCGCCGGAGCGCCCGGTCGGCGACAAGCCGGTCGAGGACCGCCTCGAGCTCGAGGTAGGAGCCGAACCACACGCCGCCGCCCGAGCGCTCGCAGTGCTCGCGGGTCGGCCCGCAACGCGCGTTCACCACTACCGGGAGCTCGAGGGTCCACGCCTCGGCGACGACGAGCGAGAACGCTTCCAGCGCCGACGGCGAGACGAACGCGAGCGCGTCGCGCATCGCGTCGCACTTGTCCTCGTCGCTCACCGTTCCGGTCAGCACCACGTCCGGGTGGTCCGGTGGCCGAAAGGCGACGGGGCCCACGAGCGCGAGCGCGAGCGGGCCCGGCCTGCGCGCCTTGTACTCGGCGAAGTAGGCGGCGAGCATCTTGGACCCCTTGTGCTCGTCGACGCGTCCGACGCTCACGACGTACGGCCGGTCGCCGAGGCCCAGGACCTCGCCGCCGGCGCGCCGGCGCGCGGAGGGCGGCTCGGTCCCCAAGCCGAGGAGGATCTGGGGCTGGCTCGCCACCGGGTAGTGCCGTTGCACGAGCTGGCGCTCGGCCATCGTCTGGAACACCAGCGCGTCGGCGCTCGCGAAGACGTCGGCGAAGACGGGGAGGTAGAGCGCGGGCTCGTCGTGGGCGGCCGGGTGGAGCACGGCGGGCATCGGCACGCGGCCGATCGCGCGCACGGTCGGGTAGTACAGGTACGGGTAGAAGACCGCGACGTCGGCGTCGCTCCGGCACAGCGCGTCGACGAGCCGAGGCGTCACCGGCCCGTTCAGGTCGACCCACCGCTCGGCCTCCTCGCGCGTCGCGTGGGAGGGCGCGAGACGCAGACGGCCGTCGAGATCGTAGAAGCTCGCGCCCCGCACGGACTCCGAGGCGAAGCGGTGGACGACGACGCCATCGAGCGTCTCGTCGCCGGGCTCGAGCTCGTCGCGCCAGGTGAGGTGGTCGAGCGCGGTGGAGGTGAAGACCTCGGCGCGCCAGCCGGTGGACGCCACCAGGTGCTCGGCGAGCTGGCGCGCGGCGGACTCGGCGCCGCCGACCACTTGACGCCCGTAGCGAGGCGTGACGAACGCGACCCGCATCCGTGCTCAGCGCCGTGCGACCACGACGTAGTCCTTCCCGCCCGGCCCCTCGAGGATCTCCACGGACCATGTCGGAAGCACATGGGCCCACGTGCGCGGCCGCAGCGGTCTGCCGGGAGCGAGGTCGGCTTCAGCCGGCGCGTCGTCCGCCGTCCAGGCGGCTGGAGACACGGAGTGGACCACGAGCACCGCTCGTGGGCCGAGCCGGCTCACGAGCGTTCGGAGCAGCTCGTCACGGCGTGCAGGCTCCATGACCTCCACCACGCCGGACAGGACTGCGCCAACGAG
>JAJYXS010000093.1 GCA_021801615.1 Actinomycetes bacterium | reverse complement strand
AAGGCCGGGTACGAGAAGGAATCGAACTGCAGCTCGACGACGGGGCGCAGACCGGCCAGGCACAGGCCCACTGCCGCTCCGACGAACCCGGCTTCGCAGGCCGGCGTGTCGATGACCCGGTGCTCCCCGAAGCGGGCTTGGAGCCCGGCCGTCGCCCGGAACACGCCACCGGTCCGGCCGATGTCCTCTCCGAGCAGCACCACTCGAGGATCCGCCGCAAGCTCGTCCTCCAGTGCCGCGCCGACGGCTTGGACGAGGGTGACGGGCTCGGCGACGCCAGGCCTGCCCGAGGACGCCCTCACGGCTCGACGCTCACGCGCCGACGGCGTGCGGAAGACTGCTGCGCTGGCCACACGGCAAGCAAAGCGCCGTCGGGCGGGGCGGCGGTATCCCCCGAACGGGTACTTTCGGGCGTGACGAGAGGTGAGGCACGGCGGCTCGCTGTCACCCGTTCGGGTACATTTGCCGTGCCGCTCTTCCAATCGCATGGCCGGTCCGCCAAGGTTTCGGGGTCCACATCCGGATCGCATGAACTTCGGACGGCAGGGGGAGGTAGACATGTGTCGTCGAGCACTCTTCGGGCGACCGCTCCTGGCCGGTGCAGTTGCGCTCGCGACGGCGTGCGCACTCGCCGCGGTCGGGGGTGGGAGCGCAGGCGCGGCGCGCAAGGCGCCGCCGCAGGGGTACACGATCGGGTTCTCCAATCCGCAGGGGACCCAGCCCGTCCTGAACGAATTCCAGGCGGTGCTCACGACCGCAGCGGCACGTGAGGGCATCACCGTCAAGTCGTTGAACGCGGCCCTCACAGTCGGCAAGCAGGTCTCCGACATCCAGCAGTTCATCAACGAGAAGGTGAAGGCGATCGTGGTGTTCCCTCTCGCGGGGCCGCCGCTCGTTCCGGTTCTCACCGCCGCGAGGAAGGCCGGCATCGTCGTGCTCGGCTACAACGCGGTCCCGACACTCGAACAACCGACGCCCGCCAAGATCTACCCCTACAGCGCCGATCTCAACCAGAACATCGTGAACGAGGGGGCGAAGCTCGCTGCCGCCTTCGTGGACAAGAAGCTGGGTGGCAAGGGCAACGTCCTCGGCGTCGACATCGCCGCGCCGGTGCCGTCGCTGCATGCCTTCATGGCCTCGGAGCGGGCCGACGTGACGAAGGGACATCCTGGCATCCACTGGCTCGAGACAGTGTCCGACGTGACAGACAACATCGCAGGCGCAGCCGGGCCCGTCGCGGACGCGCTCACGAAGTACCACGACAGGGTCGGCGCGGTCATGGCCTACTTCGACGGTGCCGCGATCGGCGCCTTTCACTCGCTGAAAGCCGCCGGTGTGAAGGCAGTCGTGGTCGGCCAGCAGGGCAACGAGACAGGCATCACCGCCGTCGAGAAGGGGGAGATCACAGCCACGATCGACGTGGAGCCCTACAACGAGGGGCTCGTCGCGTTGACCATGGTGAAGGACCTCGTCGCGGGCAAGAAGGTCCCTCTCGTGGTCACACCCCCTGTGATGCTGATCACCAAGCAGAACCTGAAGTCCTATGTGCCGTGGGCAAGAGCGCTCGCGGAGATCGCGAAGGGGAAGCTGAAGCCGCCGGCAAATCTGGCGGCAGTGCAAAAGGCGTGACGAAAGGCGGCGTGACCGAAGGGGTCGCTCGAGTGGCATGACATCGACGACGGCTGCGCCACCCGTTGCCCTCTCGCTGCGGGGGATCGAGAAGGACTTCGCGGGCCAGCGCGTCTTGCGGTGCGTCGATTTCGACCTGCGGGCCGGCGAGGTCCACGCGCTCGCAGGCTCCAACGGCTCGGGGAAGTCGACGCTGATGAAGGTGGTCTATGGCGCACATCGGCCGACCCGCGGATCGCTGCAGGTCCAGGGGCGTCTCGCACGGTTCCCCAGCCCCGCACACGCCCTCCGGGCAGGGATCGCGGCGGTCCCCCAGGAGCTGCCACTCGTCCCGCACCTGAGCGTCGCGGAGAACGTCTTCTTCGGCGCGCTCCCTTCACGTCACCGGCTCGTGTCGTGGCAGAGGCTCGAGCAGCGGGCCGCGGAGGTGCTCGCCCGCGTCGACCCAGAGGGCAGGATCCCGACGTCCGCAGAGGTCGCGCGCCTGAACCTGGCAAGCCAGCAGCTGGTCTCGATCGCACGCGCGCTCGCGCACGACGCCGCGGTCATCGTCTTCGACGAGCCGACGAGCGCACTGGGCATGCGCGACGTCGAGCGGCTGTTCGAGGTGATCGACTCCTTGCGCGCGCAAGGGCGGGCTATCGCGTTCATCTCCCAACGGCTCGATGACATCACCGAGATCGCGGACCGTGTCTCGGTGATGCGCGACGGAACGATCGTGGCGGAGCTGCCCGCGCACCGGACCTCGCCGCGCGAGCTCGCATCGCTCATCGTCGGGCACGACGTCATGGCGCCCGGCTCGAGCGCGCGCCCCCGGGACGGACCGACCGTTCTCGAGCTCGCGGGGATCACGACCCCCAGGCTCCGAGGGCTCGACGCGCGCATCGGAGCCGGTGAGGTCGTCGGCGTCTTCGGGCTCCCCGGCTCCGGCGCCGAGGATGTCCTTCCGGCCGTCCTCGGCCGCGTTCCGAAGCTCTCGGGATCCGTGCGCGTGCGCTCGCACGACGTCACGAAGGCCTCGCTGCGCAGGCGGATCCGTCGGGGCATCGCGTACGTCTCGGGAGACCGGGGCAGGGACGGGCTCGTGCGCAGCCAGTCCGTCGAGTTCAACCTCACCATGTCCAACCACGGCTCGATCGCGCTGACGCCGCTCCCGCAGCGTCGCAACAAGCGGCGCGCCGAGGCGATCATCGAGGACCTGCGCATCCGCCCGTCCGATCCGAGCGCCCTCGTGAGCACGCTTTCGGGAGGCAACCAGCAGAAGGTGGTCGTCGGAAGATGGCTGCTCGCCCGTCCGACCGTCTGGCTGCTCGACGACCCCACCCGCGGGGTCGACGTGCACTCGCGCGACGAGATCCATGCCCTCATCCGCCGGCAGGTCATGTCGGACGAGAACTGCGCGCTGATGGTCTCCTCGGACATGCGCGAGCTTCTCGACGCCTGCGATCGCGTGATCGTCGTCTCGAGAGGCGTCGTGGTCGCCGAGGTCGACGCCGCGTCGGCCAGCGAGAAGGAGCTTCTCGCGCTCGCTTCGGGAGCTGCGCTCCTCGCAGCCGCAGGACCGGCTCGAGGCGCCACCGACCGCTCTCTCGAGAAGAGGACGTCATGACCGACCAGATCTCAGCGCCGGCCACGCCACGAGCCCTCGACGCGCCGGTCGGACCGAGCGCTCCGGAAGGCAAGCGGCGCGGCCGCGTGACGAGCAGTGCACCCGAACGGCTCAATGCCGCCCTCGGGGCGGCCCGATGGGCCCACGGACGGATGCGCAGCTTCCTCGGTGCCTCGATCGCGCTCGTGGTCCTCGTGGTCCTGCTCGCCGCGACCGAGTCGACATTCCTCACTGCGGGCAACCTGAAGAACGTCCTCGTCTCCAATGCGCCCCTCTTCATCGTCGCGGTGGGCATGACCTTCGTGATGATCTCCGCCGGCTTCGACCTGTCGATCGGTGCCATGATGGCCCTCTCCGAGGAGGTCCTCTACGGGCTCGTCCACGCCGGAGTCCCCGCCATCCCCGCTGTCGTGATCGTGCTCCTCGGGGGCTTCACGATCGGCGCACTGTCGAACGGGGTGCTGATCGGCGTCTTCGGGGTCAATTTCTTCGTCGCCACGCTCGGCACGATGACCCTCTTCTACGGGATCGTCGACGTCGTCACGAACGGTGCCAGTGAGACGATCACAAGCACGACGCTTTCGTCGTTCGGCAACGGCACGTTGTGGGGCATCCCGATGCCGGTGGTGACCCTGGTCCTCGCCATCGCCGTCGGCGCGTTCGTCCTGCGCTGGACGCACTTTGGGCGCGCGGTCTTCGGGGTGGGAGGCAACCGTGAAGCGGCTCGCCTTGCCGGCATCCCAACGCGCACGGTGACGGTCTCGGTGTACGGCATCGCCGGGTTCTGCGGCGCGCTCGCGGGGGTCGTGAACGCGAGCCGCCTTGCCGCGGCCACCCCGACCGACGGCACGACCATCGCGCTCATCGCGGGGGCGGCGGTCCTCCTTGGCGGTACGAGCCTGTTCGGAGGTGTGGGAGGTCTCTCCGGTACGGTGGTGGGCGTTCTCGTGATCGCGGTGCTCGGCAACGGGGTCAATCTGCTCGGCGTGTCCGACTTCTGGCAGAACGTCGTCACGGGTGCCGTGCTGATCGGCGCCATCCTCCTCGACCGGCTGCAGAAGCGTGGACAGCCCGCGCATTGACGCCCGACGAGCAGCGACGCTTTCGTGATCGACGGCGAGGTGCCCCGCGAGGGGATCGGCCCAGTGTGAAGAGGACGAGCGCGCGTACGACCGACCTCTCCGACTGCACGCTGCGGCACGTTTGGGGACGCGACACTGCCCCTGTCACGCTCGCCGGGGACGGCGGCGAGGTGTACGCGACCGCCGGCGAGAGCGCTCTCGACGGCGCGTTCCGCCTCCAATCATGACCTGGGTGAAGGACGCCACCCGCGCGCTCATCGACTGCGTGTCGTCGCGCGACCGGGTCGAGCCGGTCCAGAGGGTCCGTGCTCGCGTCCTGGCGGCACGCCTCAGGATCACCGAGATCGCGGAGGCTCCGAAGTGGGTCGTGTCGGCGTACCTCCCCTCGGGATCGTCGCTGCGGGACCGCAGGTACGACCCGCTCGGGCTCTGAGGACTTGCCCGCCGAGGACCTGCTTCAGGTCGGTCCTCGGCGGGGCAATGTCCTTGGCTGGCAGGCGGAATAGGAGCTGGCCGCGACGCGTGCGGGATCCGCCTCCCGCTGTGCTATCTGCCGGCGCCCTGGTCGATCACCTGGGACGCGGCCTTCGTCAGGAGCGTCGTTACGAGGGAACCTTTGGGGGCGCGGATCTTGACGACGCCGCGGTCGCCAAGCGTGATCGGCTTGTCTTCGTGCAGCACGACGATCGTCTCCGGGCTCGTGGCGAACGTGAGCGTCAGGCCCTTCAGCGCCGTCCGCTCGAAGTTCGAGCTGCCGACGGTGATGGAGATCGAGCCGTTCGTGGTGGAGGTTGCCGGGATGTACGCACCGAGCGTCCCGCGCAGGACGAACATCACCGTGGGTGCCACGGTCGGGTCGGCGGAGCTCGCCGTATCGGCTCCTCGGGCGTTCGCCGATGCGTTCGCCGATGCCGGAGTCGTCGGATGTGGCGGCTTGGCGGCGACTGCGGCAGCAGAGGGGACGCCGATCAACGCTGCTGCCATGACGGCTGCGACGAGGAACTGGAATTTGCGCATTGTGAAAGTGTCCTTTCTCTGAGTGACGTTCCGGTGCTTTCTCTGGTGATGTCTGGTCTTTGGTTGCTGGTCCCGTGCGTGCGTGTCGGCTCGCTTTCCTATGATCAAGCTCTCGGAGAGGCCCGGGGGGTTGTCCCGACAGAAGAGGCACCCGTCTCGACGACGCTCGCCGAGGAGCTGCGGCCCCGACCGTGCGCCGGCTGCGCGACCGGCGCCGCTGTGCTGCCGGGGCTGGTCGCCGTGGTGGTCGTGGCGCCGCTTGTGCGGCTGCTGCCGACGCGCGTTGTGGTCGAGCCGCCCGAGCCCTTGCTGCCCGAGGGCGTCGGCACCATCGACGGTGTGGTCCGGTGCTCCGACGTCCCGGCGGCTGGAGTCGCCGAGCCGCCACCCTGACCGTGCATCGGCTGCTCGACCGAGGTCTTTGCGGTGCCGTTGCCAGAGCGCGTGCGCGTGCGGGTGCGGGTGCCGGGATTGCTGTCGTGGTTGCGTGTCGTGGTGCCGGCCGCCGAGCCCTTGCCACGCGAGGGCGCCGGCACCACCGTCCGCGCGGTGCTGTGCTTCGAAGTCTCAGCGGGCGTCGGGCGTGTCGTTCGGTGGGTAACTGAATTCCGACCCGGGTTCGTGCTCGGCGAAGCATGCGGAGTGAGAGGACCCGAAGGTGCGCGGCTCGTCGCCCTGCCAGGATGATCCGAACGCGGGACGGATGCCGTGGTCGGACGGTGCGCCGGGCCAGCATTGGCTGGCACCGTCGTCGATGGCGACGTCGCGCCGGCACAGTACTGAGCAACGGTCTGGCCGCTGCGATGAGCGGCAGCAGTGAGCTGCGACAGCGCGTTCGCTCGTGTCTTCGTGTTGGCTGCCCTTGCGTATGCGATGCACAGGCCGTGGTGGGTCGCGGTGGAGGCTCTTGCGGGCGCGTGGGCCGGGGCCGGGGTGGTGCCGGCGATGCCGGTGGCCGGACGCGTGGTGGCTCTTGCGGGCGCGTGGGCCGGGGCCGGGGCCGTGCCGGCGATGCCGGTGGCCGGACGCGTGGTGGCTCTTGCGGGCGCGTGGGCCGGGGCCGGGGGGGTGATGGTGGTTCGG
>JAJYXS010000199.1 GCA_021801615.1 Actinomycetes bacterium | reverse complement strand
GCGCAATTTCGACCGGCAGACCCCGTGCTGCTCACGCCACAAGAAATCGGCGTCATCCGCCTGGCCTGGGAGGACGTCGCGGCGTAGGTGAGAAAGTCGAGTTGTGCGCGACCGCATGGTTTTCAGCAGTCGTGAGCCCGTGCACCTCTGTCCCGTTGGACGGTTGACAGTCCTCGTCGGATACACCTCGGCGTCATACCGTCTCCCACGTGCAGAAGTGTCCCCCGCCGGCCCTTCGAGCGTTTCGCATCGAGTTGCCCGACGGCCGTGGCTACTGGAGCGTCGTCGACGACGAGTACGCCAGGGTGGCGGTCGCCGACCGGTTCCTTTTCGACCTGCGCTTCGGCCGGGACCGGGCGGAGTCCACCACCCGTGCCTACGCCGGCGAGCTGGCGCGCTTCTTGGCCTGGTGCACGAGCACCGGGCGCAGCCTGGAGCAGGGAGCCTCGGACCTGAGCCGATTCGTCCTCGCCCTGCGGGCCACGCCGATCGAACGTGCTGGCGCAGGGCAGGGGCGCCCGCCTGGGCCGGGACGGGTGAACCACGTGCTTTCGGTCGTGCGCGAGATGTACAAGCACGCGGTCGGGGCGGGAACCGTGGATCCCTCGGTGCTCGCCGCCCTCTACGAGGTGGGCGACGACCGGTTCTTGCCGGCCGAGCTTCGCCCTGAGGGCTCCGGGCTCCGCTACCGGGCGCGGCCCCGCCACCGGCTGCGCACCAGCCGTTCCGCCCGGCCGGAGGCGGCGTCGCAGGCCGAGTGGGAGGGGCTGCTCGAGGCCGCGACGTCGTGGCGGGACCGGTTCCTCCTCGTGTTGTTGTGGTTTTGTGGGCTTCGCATCGGCGAGGCGCTCGGGCTGCGCAAAGAGGACTTGCACTTCATGGACCACGCCAGCGCCCTCGGTTGCTCGGTGCTCGGCCCGCACCTCCACGTCGTGCGTCGAGAGGACAACCCCAACCACGCGTCGGCGAAGTCGCGCCACAACCGCAGCGTGCCGGTCGGGGCGATCCTCCTCGCCTACTACGACCGCTACGCAGAAGAGCGCCTCGCCTGCGCCGCCGCCGACCGCAGCGACTTCGTCTTCGTCAACCTTTTCCACGCCCCGCTCGGTGCCCCGATGAGCGCCTCGGCGGTCCGCCAGGGCGTGCGGACCCTGTCACGCCGAGCCGGACTTGCACGAGCCGTGCATCCGCACATGCTGCGGCATTCGGCGGGCAGCGAGATGGCGGAGGCCGGGGTCGCGATCGACGTCGTCCAGGAGCTCCTCGGGCATCGCTCGATCACCTCCACCCAGATCTACGTGCATCCGAGCCGCGCCCGGATGCGCCAAGCGGTGGAGGCCGTCGAGGCACTGAGCGTCAAGCGCCGGGCACAGCGGCGAAAGGAGCAGGGATGAGAACGCTCGGAGCCGAGCGGGTCGACGTCGTCGAGTCGGACGATCCGGCAGAGGCAAAGCTGCACGCGCTCATCGACTGGCCCGAGCTTTTCCGAACTGGCTACGACGCCGACGCGCAGGTCTTCGCCCCCCGTGCCGACGATCTGCTCTTCGGCTACGCCGAGTGCAAGACGGCGGCCTGCGACCAGGTGGCCAGGACCAGCCTCGGGTTGTGCTGGCGATGTGACCAGCTCTGGAAGAAGCTCGGGCCGGAGGCGGACTTCGCCAGCTTCTGTGAGAGCGCACCGGAGCCGCATCGCCGCAGCCGCAGCAAGGACGCCCTCTGCGCGGTGTGTCGAACTCCCGGCCACGAGCGGCCCGTGCGGGCCCATGGCCTGTGCGCCGCCTGCGAGCAGGCGATGGGAAAACGCGGCCAGAGCAAGGAGCAGTACGTGGCCGGCGACGAGGAATTCCCCCCGGCGACTCCCCGGCCGAGCTTTGGCCGCTGCGCGGTGGCGAGCTGCACCCGCTTTGCCTGGCGCGCCTCGCCGGCGCTGTGCGAACAGCACCACCGCCACTGGCGCTCCGAGGGCCGGCCGAGCGGGCGGGCGATGCAAGCCTGGTGCGCCCGCCAGGGCACGGTCGACCGTGACGGCCGGCTCGTGGTGCTCTCCCGCCTCTCGGAGCGGCTCAGGCTCGAGCTGCTCTACGGCCTCCAGCGCGCCATCGATCTGGGCCACAAGGCCAAGCCGCTCAACGTGCAATCAGCTGTCAACGGCGTGCGAGTCCAGGGAGTCGCCTCGATCCTCGAGCTGTCGTTGGACAAGTTCAAGCAAGGCATGCCGGCGTGGCTGTTCCTCTCTTTCGCCGCCGATCAGGTGGGACTTGCCCTGTCCAGCCGGGATAGCGAGGTGAGAAAGGACGTCTGGGACCAACGGGTGTTCGGCAAGATCCCCGGGCGAATGCGCTTCAGCCCCATCAGCCAGGCCTGGCTACGCGAGAGCGCCAAGGCGTGGGCGGCCGAGCGCATCGACACCGTGCGGACGCCCCGTGTTCTACAGGTGACGCTGCGGGTGCTGCGGGCGTTCTCGGAGTCGCTTCGGCGCAACCGCCCCGACGGTGGAGTCGACCCCGCGCTCGTGCAGCGGGCGGATCTTGCCGCGTTCGTCAACGACCTCGCTCACCTCGAGGCGAGAGGCGACCTGGCGCGCAACACGCGGCGCACCTGGGTGACCGAGCTCGATAGGTTCCTGCGCGAGGCCCGGGCGATGGGGCTCAGCCGTCCCGGGGGTCCAATGCACAGCCTTCCCGAGAACGCCGTGCTCTACCCGACCGACCACCTGCCGAGCGCGTCACGTGAGGAGCAGGGCAGGGCGCTTCCCCAAGTCGTCCTCGACCAGCTGTTGCACCCCGCGGCGCTGGCGGTGCTCGAAGAGCTCTTCGGGGAAGACCGGCGGGCGATGGTCGAGCTCGAGGCCTCAGTCGGTCGGCGCACCGGCGAGCTGTGCACGCTGTACCTCGAGTGCCTGGCCTTCGAGGAGATCCCCGACGAGTCGGGCCAGTTGCGCTCCGCCCCGGTGCTCGTCCACGACATGCCCAAGGTCGGCGTCGTCGGCTACCGCCTGCCCATCGACGAGGAGACGGCTGTGATCATCCGTGCCCAGCAGGCCCGCGTCATTGCCCGCTATCCCGACACCGAGCCCTCGGACCTCGTCCTCTTCCCTGCTCCGGTGATGAACCCCCGCGGCACCAAGGGCATGAACGTGAGCACGTTCGACCTGCACTTCCGGACCTGGGTGGATCGGCTCGACGAGCTGAGGGGTGAAGACGGCGAGCCCTACGACCGCCAGAGCATCACCGTGTACTCGTTCCGGCACAGCTTCGCCCAGCGCCACGCGGATTCCGGCACGCCGATCGAGGTGGTGGCCGAGCTGATGGGCCATACCCGGCTCACCAGCACCCAGATCTACTATCGGGTAACCGACAAGCGGAAGCGCAAGGCCGTTGATCTGCTCGCCGCCCTCCAGGTCGATCGTGAGGGCACGCGCACCCGTCCCCTCGTCGAGCGGCTGCTCGACGCGGAGGCGACCCGCGAGGCGATCGGCCAGGTCGCCGTCCCCTTCGGGGTGTGCACGGAGCCGACCAACGTCAAGGCCCACGGGCAGGTGTGCCCGTTCCGCCACCAGTGCTTCGGGTGCACGTACTTTCGCAGCGACCCGAGCTTCCTTCCGGAGCTGCGCAGCTACTTGACGCGCCTGCTCGGCGACCGCGAGCGCCTGCGCGCCGCGCTGCCCGAGCTCGAGGACTGGGCGCGTTTGGCAGCCATTCCCTCGGCAGAAGAGGTTGCCTCGCTGCGCCGGATCATCGACCGTTGCGAGGAGCTCGTCGGCAGCCTCACAGACGACGAGCGGGTGGCGGTCGAAGAGGCCGTCGTGGTGCTTCGGCGCGCTCGGGCGCAGCTCGATACCTCGGTGCCGGTCCGCTTCCGGGGCGTGGTCGCCCAGCCGGTCACGCGGCTCTATCCAAACGTCGAACGCCAGCGCCAGCGAGGAGGAAGCGATGGCGACTGACCGAGAGCAGCCCATGCGAGCCGCCCGCCGGATCGAAAGCGAGCACAAGCACGCTCTCGTACTCGCCGCGGCCGACGCGGTGCTCGAGGCGGGACGCCATCCGAGCGTCGCGAGCATCGCCCGGCGTGCCGGCGTCGGGCGCAAGTTCATCTACGACCATCCCGACCTACGGGCCAACATCGAGCTCAAAGTGGCCCAGTCGACCAGCCGGCAGGCCGGCGAGCTCGTCGCCGCCGGCCGGGTGACCGGCGCGTCGCTTCGCGCCGAGCTGGAGAACGCCCGGGCGCAGAACCACCGCCTCACGAAACAGCTCCGGGCCCTCGAACGTCGGCTCTCCCAGGCCGAAGGTGCTCACCTGGTCGCTGACGAGCTGTTTCCCGCCGGCCCGCTCGCTGAGCTCGCCGACCGTCAGCTCGCCGGGCGAGTGGCCGATCTCGACCAACAGCTGTTCGAGGCCAAAGAAGAGCTGCGCCGGGTCAGCGAGGACCTCGAGGCTGCCCGAGCGATCAACCGCGAGCTCATGCAACGGGCCAACCGTCCGCCTCTGGAGACCTCGTCCGCTCCAGGCGGCCCACATCTATTCGGGAGGACACATGACGACGACGAGCCACGATCGCGATGACATCTCGGAGGACGGGGATTGGCCGACGCTCACCCATGCCGACGGTCCCATCGTCGACGAGGACAGCGCCGCTGTCGCGGCCGTGGCCCTCGAGGAGCTCACGCTGCTGCGCTTACCCGGGGCGCTCGGAGACTGCCTCGCCGACCTTCACGCCATGGCCAGCCTGGTGGCCCAGCTACGCCACTGGATCCCCCTGTCCGTGAGCGGCGCCAGAGACCAGGGTCACTCCTGGAGCGCCATCGCCGCTCAGCTAGAGATCACCATGGCTGAGGCCAAGTCTCTCCTTCGCGATCACATCGGGGGCTGCGCGCCCCCCACGCCAGAGGAGGATTCGTGCGTCGCCGAGCCGGGACCAACACAGCAGAAGAGCCCGTGAGATACAGCTGTATCCCACGCTCGCGTCACCAGCTCGCAGCGAGACACCCTTACCCCACCAGCTGTTTCTGCCCTCGATGCCCTTGTCTTCCGACCGGAAACTGCTGAAAAGCATGGAGCGCAGTGGCATGCGCTGGTCGCTCGATATGGCCGAGGCGATGCTCAAGCTCCGCGCCGTGCACCTGTCTGGAGACTGGGACGCGTACTGGGACTGGCACGTCCGACAAGACCAGCTCCGGCTCTACAGGAAGGACTCGTGGCGACTCGTCCGAAAGTAGCCACACCCATTCCAATCCCCACCCCCAAGCGCACGATCGCCCAAGTCTCCATCGCCAGGCTACAGACGTCTCCGTCGCCCTGGGTGGAACGGCCGTCGCCGACCGAGAAGAGCGCCCCGTCAGCGAGCACCGGCAGGGCGACCTGCGCGCCCGGGCCGATGTAACGGACGTCGAGGCTTCCTCCGTTCTCCCGGGTGGACCCGTCCGAGTGCCATCCTCGGCCAAGGGACGTCGCTGATCGACCCTCAGCTCGATCGTCGCCGCCGGAGGGTGCCTCTGAACTTGAAGGAGCCTGACTTGTGCGCTCGGTCCAGGAGGATGGCGATCAGCAGCACGGCACCGGTCACGACGTCCTGCCAGTAGGCGCTCAGGCCCAGTAGGTTGATGCCGTTGGTCAACACCGCCAGCACGAGCACGCCGCAGGTCATCCCGGCGAGCTTGCCGACGCCACCGGCCAGGCTGGCCCCCCCCAGCAGGACGGCTGCGCCGCTGGTCAGCTCGATCGCGCCCCCGACCGCCGGGGTTGCCGCCGCCAGCCGGCCGGTGGCGACGACACCGGCCAGCCCGCTGCACAAGCCGCTGAAGGCGTAGACGCCAACCAGCGTCCAGCTCACGGAGATCCCGGAGAGGCGAGCCGCCTCGGGGTTGCCGCCGACGCTGTATACGGCTCGGCCGAACGTCGTCTTGCGCAGCACGAACCAGCCCACGATAAGCGCACCCAAGCAGATGAGGAACGAGATCGGCACTGTGCCGACGGTGCCGTTCCCGAGCGTACTCAAGAAGGATGAGGTGATCGGGGTCGTGACATCGCCGGAAGCGACCTCGATGATGCCCTGCAGCAGGATCAAGGCGCCCAGGGTGGTGACAAAGAAGTTCAGCTTGAGCACCCCGATGGAGACCCCGTTCAAGACGGCGCCGATGGCGCCACAGCAGAGAACGGCCAGCACGATCGCGAGCAGCGAGTTCAAGTGCATGTCGTTGATGAAGATGACCAGCATCCACCCCGACACCGCCATCATCGAGCCGACCGACAGGTCGAAACCGGCCGAGACGAGGGTAAAGAGAATACCGATCGAGACCAGGAACAGCGGGGCGTTGGTCTCCAACACGTTCTGCACATTGCCGACGGTGAAGAAGCCTCCCTCGGTGGATCCCAGAATGATCACCAGGATGATCAGCGTCGTAAGGGCACCCAGGTACTCGCGCATGCCCCGACCGGCTCGCCGCGCCGCACCGGCGTGACCGATGGCGAAAGGGGCGGGCTGATCCGGCACGGAGCCCACC
>JAJYXS010000024.1 GCA_021801615.1 Actinomycetes bacterium | reverse complement strand
TTGCGCGGGCAGGGAGCTCGGGTCGTGGTCACCGAGATCGACCCGATCTGCGCGCTCCAGGCGGCGATGGAGGGGTTCCAGGTCGTCCGGCTCGAGGACGTCGTCGAGACGGCAGACATCTTCGTCACGGCGACCGGCAACCGCGACGTCGTCACCGCGGCGCACATGTCACGCATGAAGCACCAGGCGATCGTCGGCAACATCGGCCACTTCGACAACGAGATCGACATGGCCGGCCTCGCCGCGCTGCCCGGCGTGACGAAGGTCCCGATCAAGCCACAGGTCGACAAGTGGCTGTTCCCCGACGGCCACGCGATCATCGTGCTGTCCGAAGGACGCCTGCTGAACCTCGGGAACGCGACGGGCCACCCCAGCTTCGTGATGTCGTGCTCCTTCACGAACCAGACGATCGCCCAGGTCGAGCTGCATACGAGGGCCGCGGCGTACGGCACCAAGGTCCACGTCCTCCCCAAGCACCTGGACGAGAAGGTGGCTCGTCTGCATCTCGACGCCCTGGGGATCCGCATCAGCGAGCTGACGGCCGACCAGGCGGCGTACATCGGCGTCCCGGTCGAAGGGCCCTACAAGCCCGACACCTACCGGTACTGAGCCACCTGCGCGCTCCGCCGCAGGGAGCCCTCGCGTCAAGGGGCCTTCGCGATCGCGCCGAGCGCGCGTTCGATCCCCTCGTCGTCGACGTCGTGGTGGGTGACGAGGCGCACCACCCCTGGCTCGATCGCCTCCGCCAGCACCCCGTGGGTGCCGAGGTGGGCCACGACGGCCCCGGCGTCCGGGGGCGAGAAGACGACGATGTTCGTCGCAGTGCGTGCCGGGTCCGCGCCGGCGTCGGGCCAGCGGTCGGCCACCGCCTCGGCAAGACGCCTGGCACGGGCGTGGTCCTCTGCGAGGCGGTCGACCATGGTCCGGAGCGCGACGATCCCGGCAGCCGCGATGATCCCCGCCTGGCGCATCGCGCCCCCGAGCCGCTTGCGCTCGACGCGGCCGGCGGCGATGACCTCGGCAGGGCCGGCGAGCAGCGAGCCGATCGGGGCGCAGAGCCCCTTCGAGAGGCAGGACATGACCGTCGTCGCCCTCGAGGCCATCGTCGCGGCGGGCACGCCCGTGGCGACTTCCGCGTTGAAGAGCCTCGCGCCGTCCATGTGGACCGGGACCCCGCCGGCCGCGGTCGCGAGGGCGTCGAGCTGGCCCAGCGTCCACGGCGTGCCGCCGGAGGCCATGTGCGTGTTCTCGATGCAGACGAGCGACACCTCGGGCTGGTGGAACTCGGCGAGAGCGCGCGCGTAGGAGACATCGGAGGACCGGACGAGGCCGTCGTCGTCGGGGACGACGTAGAACTGCACGCTCGAGTTGCGCGCAGAGGCACCGGCCTCGTACGCGACGACGTGGTTCCTGCGGCCGGCTACGACCGCGGTGCCGGCCCGTGCGAGCACCCGGACCGCGACCTGGTTCGCCATGGTCCCCGAGGGCACGAGCACCGCGGCCTCCTTGCCGACCCGTTCGGCGTAGAGGGCCTCGAGCTCCGCGACCGTGGGGTCCTCCCCGAACCCGTCGTCGCCGACCTCGGCGTCTGCCATCGCTCTGCGCATGTCCGCCGTCGGGCGCGTGACGGTGTCGCTGCGGAGGTCGACCAGCCCCGAGCTCGCCGACAGGCCGTTCCAGGGTGAGCCCATCGCGGGATCGTACCGTCAGAGGGAGAGCCGGCGCCCAGCTGCGCCGGTAGTCTTCGCCCGTGCCCGGCCAGCGCCGTTCCCCACTGCAGGGGCCCCTTCCGCACGGGCCCCAGGTGCAGGGGCCCCCGGCGCACGGGCCCCAGCTGCAGGGGCCCCTGGCGCACGGAGACGTCCGTGCCGACCTTGCGGCCGCGCTACACCGAGGCGTGTCGGGGCTCCTCGGCATCGAGACCGTCGAGCTCGGCCCAGAGCGGGTCGAGCTCCGGCTCGCCGTCGACGAACGCGTCCACCAGCCCTACGGCATCCTCCACGGCGGCGTGTCCGCGCTGCTCGCAGAGGCCGCAGCGAGCTTCGGCGCCTCCCTCGCGGCGCCGCCGGGGCACTTCGTCGTCGGGATCGAGCTGAACGCGAGCCACCTGCGCCCGATGCGCGAAGGCGTGCTGAGCGCGGTCGCGACGCCGGTGCGCGTGGGCCGATCGGTCCAGGTCTGGGAGATCTGCCTCAGCGACGAGCGGGGACGCGAGATCTGCCGGTCCCGCTGCACGCTCGCGGTCCTGAGGATCGGGTCCGGCGACGGAGCCGATCCGAGCACCTCCGAGCCTTCCTCTTCGTGGTAACACCGCTGGTATGATCGCGCCGAGGAGTACTTCCTACCAGTAGTAGGAAACTCCGTCAGGATGTGCACAGCCAGCAGCCTTCGGCTAGCATGGCGCGATGCCGCTGCTCAGGAGCCCACTCGTCACGGGCAGGCTCGGCTTCCTCCTCCCTCCGATGTCGCCTCTCGGCGTCTCGTCTCCTGGGGCACCCGCAGGAGGTCACACCATAGGTAGGAATTGTGATCCTACCTATGGTACTACCGAGTGGGTCGCCCGGCTCGCGTCGGCTGCCGAGGACGCCGGCGCCGCAGGGGTGTGGGCGTCCGATCACCTCTTCTGGACGCGCCCTGTGCCCGAGTGCCTCACCACGCTCGCGGTCGCGGCCGGCGCCACCCGCGAGGCGGCGATCGGGACGTGCGTCCTCCAGCTGCCGTTACGTGCTTCGGCGGCCGTCGCCAAGCAGGCGGCCTCCCTGCAGGTGCTGAGCGGTGGCCGGTTCGTGCTGGGCGTGGGCGTCGGGAGCCATCGTGGAGAGTACGAGCTGGCGGGGGTGCCCTTCTCCACGCGGGGCAAGGCGCTCGACGCGGGCATCGAGGCGCTTCGTGCCGCGTGGGGCACCGCCGAGCGGCCCGGCGGCTACCGGCTCCAGCCGGCCGCGTCGGTCCCGGTGTGGATCGGCGGGGCGAGCACGGCCGCCCTCCGCCGTGCGGCGTCGAAAGGCGACGGGTGGATGCCGCTGTTCGTCGGCCCAGCGCAGTTCGCCGAGCTCCTTGGCCAGCTGAGAGCGTGGAGCCACCAAGCCGGACGCCCTCTCGACGCCGTCGTGCCGGCGGTCGTCATGGTCGTCGCAGTCGACGACGACCCGGCCGCGGCGGCCGCGGCGGGCACGGCGTGGCTCGCTGCGCTCTACGGCATCCCGGCCAAGGCGTTCGGGCGGCACCTCGTCGCCGGACCTGCCGCGCAGTGCGCCGAGATCGCCGCTCGCTACGTCGCGGCGGGCGCGGCCCACGTCGTCGTGCTCGTGGCCGGAGACGACGCGCTGGGGCAGTTCCGCGCGCTCGCTGCCGCCTACGACCGGCTGGCCGGCTCACCAGCGGGTCGTCCGCGAGGCGGCGGGAACCCCGGCACCCCGGCACCCCGGGGGACCGCGGGCGACCGAGCACCCCGGCGCGCCCGCGCCCACGACGTGGCGGAGGCGCTGGCTTGAGCGCTCGCTCGGAGCAGGTCGCGATCCTCGGGACGGGGATGACCGACATGTCCCGGAGGGACCTGTCCCCCGAAGCCATGGCCCACCAGGCGGTCCACGAGGCGCTCGCCGACGCGGGGATCGAGCCGAAGCGGCTCGCGCTGGTCGTCGTCAGCAACGCGCTCGGCGGGCAGCTGTGCGACCAGGGATGCATCCGCGGGCAGTCCTGGCTGCGCAAGGCGGGCATCGGGAACGTCCCGGTCGTGAACGTCGACAATTCCTGCGCGGGCGGCGCGTCCGCGACGCACCTGGCCGGCTTCGCCGCGCGCGCGGGCACAGGGGCCGTGCTCGTGCTCGGCGTCGAGAAGATGTGGACGGGCGACCGCTCCGCGACGCTGGCCGCGATCGAAGAGGGGCTGCCCTCGGACTACCGAGCCGACATGCGCGCGCGACTGGTGGCCGAGCAGAACCCGGGCGGCAGCATCCTCATGGGCCTGAACGACCAGTGGGCGCGCGAGTGCATGGAGAAGCACGGAGCCACCCTCGAGCACTTCGCCGCGGCTGCGGCCAAGGCGCGGCTGCACGCGAGCTGGAACCCCATGGCCCAGGGGCAAGAGCCGGTCACCATCGAAGAGGTGCTCTCCTCTCCCCAGGTCGCAGGCGTCCTCACCCGGCTCATGTGCAGCTCCTTCACGGACGGGGCCGCGGCCCTCGTGCTCGGTCCGGCGGTGCGTGCCCCACGGGACGCGCCACGTATCATCTCAGCGGTGGCACGCTCGGGGAACGGGGAGATGGACTACCACGAGCGTCTCGCCGACACCGCGGCGGCGATGTGGGAGGAGAGCGGCATCGGTCCCGCCGACTTCGACCTCGCCGAGATCCACGACGCGACGAGCCCCGAGGAGATCTATGCGCTCGAGTCCCTGGGGCTCTTCGGCGTCGGCGAGGCCGGACCCGCGACCCTCGCGGGGAGCACGACGATCGGAGGCGGCGGCCTCTGTGTGAACCCGAGCGGCGGGCTCGTCGGCCGCGGCCACCCGCTCGGCGCCTCCGGCCTGGCCCAGCTCGTGGAGCTGGCGACCCAACTGCGCGCCCGTGCAGGCCACCGCCAGGTGCCCGGGGCTCGGCTCGGCCTCGCGGTCAACACCGGCGGGGTCGTCGAAGGCGACGCCGCCTACGTCGGGATGCACGCGGTCGCAGCAGGGAGACGGTGAGCGTGCGGGGCATCACCGTGCGCGGGAGCGGCATCTCGGTGCCCGACAAGGTCGTGACGAACGCCGACCTCTCCGCGACGCTCGACACGAGCGACGAATGGATCAGGGAGCGGACCGGCATCAAGGAGCGCCGCGTGGGGGGGGTCACCTCCCAGCTGGCGATCGAGGCGGGACGGCGAGCGATCGAAGACGCCGGGCTCCAGCCGTCCGACATCGACGTCGTGCTGCTCGCGACCACCACCCCCGACGCGCTCGTGCCCGCGACGTCCGCGACGGTCCAGGCCGGCATCGGGATCCCCGGAGGTGCGTTCGACCTGAACGCCGCGTGCTCGGGGTTCGTCTACGGCCTCGTCACCGCCGCCGGCCTCGCGGCGGTGGGATCGGGCCGCGTGCTCCTCGTCGGCGCGGAAGCCCTGAGCCGCATCGTGGACTGGGACGACCGGACGATGGCGGTCCTCGTCGGCGACGGGGCGGGGGCCGTGGTGGTCGAGCCCGTCGACGGGCCCGGAGACCTGATCAGCTGGAACCTCGGCGCGGACGGCACGCTCCGCCACCTCCTCACCTGCGACCACGGCGGGTACCTCTTCATGGACGGCAAGGAGGTCTTCCGGCGAGCGGTGCGCGTCGTCGTGGAGTCCGCCCAGCGTGCGCTCTCCGACGCGGGGCTCACCGCCTCCGACGTCGACCTGCTCGTCCCGCACCAGGCGAACCTGCGCATCATCCAAGCCGTGTGCCAGAGGCTCGGCATCCCAGAAGAGCGCGCCGCGATCGTGATCGACCGGTACGGCAACACCTCGTCGGCATCCATCCCGCTCGCCCTGGACGACGCGCTGCGCGCCGGCAGGGTCTCCGCGGGCGACCACCTGCTGCTCACCGGCTTCGGCGGGGGGATGACCTGGGCGAGCGCTGTCCTACGCTGGGGGGGATGAACACACCGACGCCTGGCGGGGACCGTCCGGGCGTCACGCTCGTGGTGCTGGCGGCAGGGCGCGCGACGCGCTACGGCGGCGTGAAGCCGCTCGCCACGGTCGGCCTCGCCGGCGAGGCGGTCCTCGACGTGCTGGCGAGCGACGCGCTCTCGGCGGGCTTCGAACGTCTCGTGCTCGTGATCGGGCCCGAGACCGGACCGGCGATCCGCTACCACGTCGCCCGCACCTGGCCCCGGGCGGTCCGGGTCGAGTTCGCGCGGCAAGAGACGCCTCGCGGCACCGTCGACGCGCTGCTGGCAGCAGCCCACCTGCTCGACGCGAGCTCGCCCTTCGGCGTCGCGAACGCCGACGACCTTCCGGGCGAGGCCGGTCTCGCCCTGCTCGCCGGGCACCTCCGGCGCTGCGAGCCGACCAACGCGGCCGTCTGCTACCGGCTTCGCGACTCGCTGCTCGGCGACGAGCCCGTCACCCGCGGCCTGTGCGAGGTCGACCCCGACGGGATGCTCGTCGCGGTCGACGAGCGCCGCCGGGTGACCCCCCTCGCCGCCGGACGGATCGTCGCCGACGACGGGCGGAAGCCCGAAGAGCTCGATCCCGACCAGCTCGTCTCGATGAACCTCTGGGGGTTCAGGGCGGACGTGCTCGACCTCCTCCAAGACGCGGCGGCCGCCGCGGACGGGCACGCCGAGGTGCTCCTGCCTGAGGTGGTCGACGGCATGCTCGCAGAGCGGCGGGCGGGCACGGCGGGCGCGATGGAGGTCCGGGTGCTGCGCGCTCCGGGTCGCTGCATCGGCGTCACCCATCCCGGTGACGTCGCCCTCGTCCAGGCGGAGCTCGCCCGCGAAGTCGCGCGGGGAGACCGGCCCGCGCAGCTGTGGAGCGGGTTGGCGCCCTGCCGGCCATGACCGCGGCGGCCCCCGCCG